>DNNY01000005.1:0-4471 GCA_003497765.1 Oceanospirillaceae bacterium | reverse complement strand
ATCAAACGCGTGCCGCCCTAGCTGCCGCTGATGCGGTCCTTGTGGCATCAGGTACGGCAACCCTAGAAACCATGTTGTTTTCCAAGCCTATGCTGGTATGTTATCGGCTTTCGCCTATCAGTTACCGTTTATTTAAGCGTAAATTGCAGGTGCCTTATGTTAGCTTGCCCAATTTATTAGCGGATCATGCAGTGGTGGAAGAGCTACTCCAAGAGCAGGTACAAGTCGATGTATTGGTAGATAAGATGACTGCCCTTTTATTTGATGCTGAAGTGCGTGCCCAACAACAAAACACCTTTTTGGCATTACATGATAAGCTAGCCCAGAATGCTGATCATCAAGCTGCACAAGTGGTTATGCAAGTGATAAAGGAGCAGTCAGGGCAGGAGTTAATCCATGTCTGACCAACTGGGCCTCGCTTTGCCTGCATGGCAACCAGAAATCGTATGTGGTGTTGATGAGGCCGGCCGTGGTCCTTTATTTGGTGAAGTGGTGGCCGCAGCTGTTATTCTTGATCCAAGCCAGCCAATTGCAGGTTTAGGTGACTCGAAACAGTTATCAGAAAAGGTACGTAAACAGCTGTTTAAGTTGATTTGGGAACAGGCATTAGCAGTATCGATTGGGCGAGCAAGTGTCGCTGAGATTGATCAGTTAAATATTTTGCAGGCCAGTATGCTAGCTATGCAAAGGGCGGTTGAGGGTCTAAGTGTGCAACCAGACATGGCGTTAATTGATGGTAATCGTTGCCCAACCTTAGCTTGCCCCACCCAAGCCATCGTCAAAGGTGATGCCAAAGAACTTTGCATTGGTGCTGCCTCCATTATTGCCAAAGTGACTCGTGATCAGGATATGCAAGCATGGCATAAACGTTACCCATACTATGGCTTGGATAAGCACAAGGGCTATCCAACTAAACAACATTTACTAGCATTGGCTGAGCATGGTGTTTGTGATCAACATCGACGTAGTTTTGGCCCCGTAGCAAGAATACTGGAACAATAACCATGAGTGCAGTTGATTTTGTCCACTTACGTATGCATTCAGAGTTTTCTCTGAGTGATAGTTTGGTGCGTATAAAACCTTTGATGAAAGCTTTACAGGCTGAACGTATGCCAGCTATTGCGCTGACCGATCAGAGCAATATGTTTGGCATGATCAAGTTCTATAAGGCCGCTCAAGCTGCTGGAATCAAACCTTTATGTGGTTGTGATATTTTGCTGGCACCTCCTGCTGGTAGCGACCTGCCAGTCTCACGAATGACTTTGTTGGCCATGAATGCACAAGGTTATCTGCATTTAACAGAACTTATTTCAATGGCTTTCCAGTTTGGTCAAAATTTAGGTAAAGCCATCATTCAACGTGAATGGCTGCGTGATCGGCAAGCGGGTTTAATAGCCCTTTCTGGTGCCAATTATGGTGACATTGGTCGCATGCTGCTGGTACATGGTGTGGAAGAGGCCAAGCCTATCTTACAGGAATGGCTAGATATCTTTGGCGATCGCTTTTATCTTGAATTACAACGTACAGGTCGCACCGATGATGAGGCCTGTGTGGCGTTAACGGTTATTTTGGCACAGGCTATGCATGTGCCTGTGGTGGCTACCAATGATGTGATGTTTATTAGTGCCGATGAGTTTGAGGCCCATGAAACCCGAGTTGCTATCAACCAAAGTATGACCCTTGATGATCCGCGGCGACCGAAAGAGTATTCTGCCCAACAGTATCTGCGTAGCAATGAAGAAATGCTGGCTTTATTTGCTGATATCCCCTCAGCTTTAACCAATTCTGTGGAAATAGCCAAACGCTGTAATCTTGATATTGAGTTGGGACGTTGTTGCCTACCTAATTTTCCAGTGCCCGATGATATGACCATAGACGACTTCTTCCGTAAGTTGTCTTATGAAGGTTTAGAAAAACGCTTAGCAAGTATTTTGGATAGCAATGATCCAAACTATGCTGAGAAGAAACAAGGCTTTGTTGAGCGTCTAGAATTTGAACTCGACATTATTATTCAGATGGGCTTCCCGGGCTATTTCCTTATCGTGATGGACTTTATCGGTTGGGCGAAGCGTAACAAAATCCCAGTTGGGCCCGGTCGTGGTTCTGGTGCCGGTTCCTTGGTGGCTTATGTTTTGGATATTACGGATTTGGATCCTTTACGTTACGACTTACTATTCGAACGCTTCTTAAATCCCGAGCGGGTTTCCATGCCAGATTTTGATATAGATTTCTGCATGGATAACCGCGATCGCGTTATCGAGTATGTGGCTCAGACCTATGGTAAAGATGCTGTATCTCAGATTATTACCTTCGGTACCATGGCGGCTAAAGCCGTAGTGCGAGATGTAGCTAGGGCACAGGGCAAACCCTTTGGCTTGGCAGATAAATTATCTAAATTGATCCCTTTTGAAGTGGGTATGACTCTATCAAAAGCCGTAGAGCAAGAAGAAGCTCTACGCAGCTTTATTGATGAAGACGAAGAAGTACAGGAAATTATGGATATGGCCTTTCAGCTTGAAGGCCTTACCCGTAATGTTGGTAAACATGCTGGGGGCGTGGTTATAGCTCCCACCAAACTCACTGATTTCTCACCTTTATATTGTGATGAAGATGGTGGCGGTTTGGTTACTCAATATGACAAAGGTGATGTTGAGGATGCTGGCCTGGTTAAGTTTGACTTCCTTGGTTTAAGAACCCTCACTATTGTTGATTGGGCTGTGGAGATGATTAATAGTCGTCGCCAAAGTCAAGGCCAAGAAGCTATAGTAATTGAAGCGATTGATCTAGAGGACCCTGAAGTATATGGTCTATTGCAACGGGCAGAGACCACGGGTGTATTCCAATTGGAATCCCGCGGTATGAAAGATTTGATCAAGCGACTATTGCCCAGTACCTTTGAAGATATTATCGCTTTAGTAGCTTTATTTCGCCCAGGTCCATTGCAGTCAGGCATGGTAGATGATTTTATCAATCGTAAACATGGTCGTGCCCAATTGGCTTGGCCCCATGAAGATTATCAACTTGATTCCTTGCAACCAGTATTAGAGCCTACCTATGGCATTATTCTGTATCAAGAACAGGTAATGCAGATTGCTCAGGTTATGGCTGGTTATACACTCGGCGGCGCTGACTTACTTCGCCGTGCGATGGGTAAGAAAAAACCTGAAGAAATGGAGAAGCAGCGCAAAATTTTCTTAAAAGGAACAGGTGAGCGAGGTATCGATGCGAAGCTTGCCGGTTCGATTTTCGATTTGATGGAAAAATTCGCGGGCTATGGCTTCAACAAGTCACACTCTGCTGCCTATGCGTTAGTTTCTTATCAGACCTTATTTTTAAAGACTTACTATCCTGCGGAATTTATGGCTGCCGTGTTGTCTTCTGACATGGATAACACCGACAAAGTCGTGCCTCTGATTGAAGAGTGCCGGCGGATGGGCCTTGTTGTTCGGCCACCTGATGTGAACGCCGGTTCATTTAAATTTTCGGTCAAAGATGGCGAGGTTATCTATGGCCTTGGTGCGATTAAAGGGCTTGGTGAGGGCCCGATTGGTCAGTTAGTTGATGCGCGAAATCAGGATGGAGCCTTTACCGATCTCTTCGATTTTTGCCGTCGAGTGGGAGCCGGTAAAGTCAATCGACGTGCGCTTGAAGCGTTAATTCGGGCTGGAGCATTTGATTCGTTGAATGAATCACGCTGGGTTGTGATGTCATCACTTGAAGATGCGATCGGCCAAGCGGATCAAGAGGCGCGCAATGAAGCAGTCGGTATGGATGACATGTTCGGCTTGGGCGGTGACGCTGAATCGCAGTTAGGTAGCGATCCCTATCAGCATCATCGAAGTGCGGTCCGTTGGAGTGAGCGTGACGTACTGCGCGGTGAGAAAGAAACACTTGGGCTGTATCTGACTGGGCACCCAATCGACTGGTATGCCGATGATTTGAAAGGGCTTGGCGCTAAAGCACTTGAGAATCTTGAGCGGACCAAAGACACCGTCAGAGTCGCAGGTCTGGTTGTGGGGTTACGCGTGATTCGCAATAAACGTGGGGATTCATTTGGCATTGTGACCTTGGATGATCGAACCGCTCGTATGGATGTGACTGTCTTTGCCGATTTATTTACCGACTGTCGTGAAAAACTTACCGATGATTCGCTGGTGGTTATTGAGGGTGATGTCAGTTTTGATGAATTCACCAATGGTTTGAAAATGCGTGCAAACACGGTCGACACCTTGGAGAACGCACGGAAACAGTCAGCATCTGGTTTAAAGATTCATTTGGAAATGAAGCCTCCTGAATTTACTGAGACGTTGCTTTCGAAAATTCAACCGCATTTGGGCGGTGAGTGTCCAGTCGTTATCGCGTACAATGCGAACGATGCCAGTGGCGAAGTCGTGTTGGGCGAGCAGTACCAAGTGCATCCCAATGATTCGCTATTATTGGAGTTACAGGAATTACTCGGACAAGACCGAGT
>DNNY01000031.1 GCA_003497765.1 Oceanospirillaceae bacterium | reverse complement strand
TTCAGATATTGGTGATGATCACAAAGAGTATTTTGCTTATGAACCAATTTGCTTAACGGTAGATAGGGAACTAAAAAAAGGGATAAATGTCCCTTTTTTTAGTTCATTTTTAGCTCAATAATTCATCGTTTAATTATTATTCTGAATCGATATAAAATACCTTTTCAAGTGGCTGATCAAACACCATGGCTATTTGAAATGCCAACTCTAGAGAGGGATTGTATTTACCTTTTTCCACAGCCACTATAGTTTGTCTAGACACGCCAATGGCAGCAGCCAGTTGTTGCTGGGTCATTTCATTATGGTCAAATCGTAAACGTCGAATTTGATTACTAATGGTTAGTTTTGCCTTAGACATAGTCTCTCCTTATCGGTACCAATAAAGTTTCAGGAGGTCGCCGATTATATTGGCCGCATACATACATAAAAATAAGACTACTAAGGACATATTGATAGATAAGTTATTCCAGCCAACTAAGACCAAAGTGGTAACAAAGCCAATACTAAATATCACCAATATAACCCGCATTACATATAATTCGATTAGTTGAT
The DNA here is from genome assembly GCA_003497765.1 of Oceanospirillaceae bacterium. GTDB lineage: Bacteria > Pseudomonadota > Gammaproteobacteria > Pseudomonadales > Balneatricaceae > Njordibacter. The sequence goes on along the minus strand of DNNY01000031.1, from coordinate 10,246 downwards.
CACGCTCATCAAATACAGAATTATCCTGTTTGCCAGTGAAAATACCCACTAATAATGACAGCACAATAACCATAACAATATGGGTTATTACACTGACGCCAATGGTCTTTAATAGAAACTGTCCTACTTGTATTGGATCAGCCATATCTATTATTGGGAACTGGTTGTACATCCAATAAGCAACGATACCTGCGGTGATGAGTGAGGCGAGAATGTTTTTCTTTTTGGGGTCCATAAAAAATCCTTTAAGTAAATATATTTTGACTTATAGTAATTTATAAATTACATAATGTAAACTAAACTTTACTTTTTATTGTGCTGACTTTTAAAATATATGCTGTAAGTACTGGTTTGATTTTGGCTTCATAAATAATTAGATATCGAAATATTTTGGTGATAAGTTGAATAATGAATACTATTCCTTTTTCGAAATGCTTTATAATTCAACTTCTTGAAATAGTGTCATTAGTTTACTGGCATAAAAGGAAATGGGTAGCTAGATACTGGATAGCTAGCTATTGCTTGTATTACTCAACCAATCTAGTTCCAAAAACAGCACAATGAGTGGCATATGAAACCAACTATTATCACCGCTATAGAGGTTATTTTAACCAAGCCCAAAGAACATAATTTAGTGGCAGTAAAAGTCCATACTGATCAGGGTATATATGGCTTGGGTTGCGCTACATTTCAACAGCGTCCTCTGGCGGTTAAGACCACGGTTGAAGAATATCTTAAGCCTTTATTAATTGGTCGTGATGCCAATAATATTAACGACCTGTGGAATATGATGATGGTCAACGCTTATTGGCGTAATGGCCCAGTTTTAAATAATGCTATTAGTGGTATTGATCAGGCACTGTGGGATATTAAAGGTAAGTTAGCCAATATGCCCCTATACCAATTGCTTGGTGGTAAAGCGAAAGATGCGATTGATGTCTATCGCCATGCAGATGGTGGCTCGCTGGAAGAGGTTGAGGCAAACGTCCGCGCGCTAATGGCTGAGGGTTATCGTTACATTCGCTGTCAGATGGGTCTTTATGGTGGTCAAGCCGCCATTCCGCATATCAACAAAATGGCTACACATGGTGCCTATTATGACCAAGACCAATATATGCGCAGTGTTATCGAGCTATTTACATATTTGCGCAAAAATATTGGCTATGAAGTGCATTTGCTCCATGATATCCACGAGCGTCTGACACCAAATCAAGCGCTGCAGTTGGTTAAGCAAATGGAACAGTTCAAGCCGTATTTTATTGAAGACCCATTACCACCTCACCAAACAGAGTGGCTGGAACAAATTCGTAGCCAGTGCGCTACACCTATTGCGATTGGTGAATTATTTAATAATCCCATGGAATGGCGAGCCATTGTAGAAAAACGACAACTCGACTATATGCGTGTGCATATTAGTCAAATAGGTGGCATCACACCGGCACTGAAGTTGATTTCGTTATGTGATAATTATGGCGTTCGCATGGCTTGGCATGGGCCTCAGGATATGACTCCTATTGGTCATAGTGTCAATCTGCATCTCAATATTGCTTTTGCTAATTCAGCTATTCAAGAATGGGATGCACCAAATGACAATATACGCCAAGCTTTTCCGGGAACTATTGAGGCTGAAAGAGGCTATTTATATCCAAGTGATAAGCCGGGTATTGGTGTTGATTTGGATGTGGATTTTGCTCGCCGGTTTGAGCTTGATTGGGGTGTGCAAGAGTGGACTCAATCACGCACACCTAGCGGTGTCATTCATACACCATAATATTTCACAAACCTAATGTTGAAAAATAGAGTAAACAATTAATGATCGCTAAAGTAGCCTGTATTGGCGAATGTATGGTGGAAATGGTACAGAAACCAAATGGCTCCTATAGCATGGGCTTTGGTGGAGATGTTGCTAATACGGGTGTTTACCTTGCCCGTTTATTGCAAACGTCTGGATTAAGTGTTGAGTTTATTTCGGCCATTGGTGATGATCCATATAGTGATAAAATGCGCCACTTTTTAGCGCAGGAAAAGCTGGGAACTAAGCATTTAATTTCTATTCCTAATACCATGGCTGGTTTGTATTTTATTCAGACTGATGACCAGGGCGAGCGGCGTTTTTATTACTATCGAACTCACTCAGCCGCGACCAAGATGTTCCGTGGTGAGCATGGGCAAATACTGCTAAATAGTTTGGCTGATTACCAGTGGTTATACCTAACTGGCATCAGTCTATCTATTCTAGATAAAGCCAGTTTAGATCAGCTTGAAGCTAGGTTAGTCGAGGCTCGTAAGCAGGGTCAAAAAGTCGTGTTTGATAGCAATTATAGACCACAAGGCTGGTCAGATTGTACCGAGGCAAAACAAACCTTTAAGCGTTTTCTTAAATTAACGGATATAGCCCTTATAACTCTGGCCGATGAGGTTTTGCTATATGATAAGACAGATATTTCCAGCACCATTAAGCGGTTAAAAGGTTGGGGTGTAAAAGAGGGGGTTATTAAACTTGGTGCTGAGGGTTGTGTTGCTTTTACCGATCAGCAACAACATCAAATTATTGCTGAGCGCGTCGCTCTGCCAGTTGATACAACAGCGGCAGGCGATGCTTTTAATGCCGCTTATCTTGCAGCTCGTTTAGATGGTATTGATGTAGTTGAGTCTGCTCAGGCTGGCAATAAATTGGCTGCTCAGGTGATTCAACACTCAGGTGCGATAATCGATGCTGACTTCTTGATAACTTAGTCGACAGCAAATAAAAGTCTCTATTAATTACCCTATTACTTGGTTTTTAAAAAGCACTGCTCAATCTAGCCCTTAACCAACAAAACCTGTACTATCTGAAGTGATAATGGTCGGTAAAGGACGACAGCTATGGATACGGATATTAAATCAGAGCTAGACCAAGAACTTAATAATGCTATTGATAGATGGTTAGTTGAACGCCAACAATTACTTAGCCAATATATTGATTTACCACAAATGAGTATTGGTGGCGATGTGTTGGCAGCTGTGCACAGATTATGTGAGGCACTGGTAGACTATACGTCTCATGGCCACTTTCAGGTGTATGAACAATTACTGTTGGTGATTACTAAACGTGATGAAGCTAAGGAAGCCCCTTTAAAGCAATTATTAGCTAAGATTAACGCAACCACTGATCGAATTTTGGTATTTGATGACGAATATGGTGATGTTGAAAAGTTGTCTATTCAGGACGTCGGTCACTTTACCAAACGTTTATCAAAATTAGGTGAAGATTTGACGGCACGTTTTAATTATGAAGACGACTTTATGGCTCTTTATGATGGTGTTTCTATTAGTCAGATTAGCCATAACTAGCTATAGAAAATAGCTTTAATGAGAGAGAGCATTGAGTCAGTTTAATACTATTGGCATCATCGGGCGCCTGCATAGCCAAACTGTGATAGAAACTATCGAGCGGGTTATCGACTTTTTACAGCCCCTTGGTCATACCATAGTGCTACACCAACCGGTGGCGAAAGATATTCCCAGTTATCAAGGCAAAGTTGGGCGTCGTAAAGAAATTGGTGAGCAATGTGATCTGGCCATTGTGGTGGGTGGTGACGGTAGTATGTTGGCCGCAGCCCGTGAATTGGCTATGCATGACGTTCCTGTTATCGGTATTAACCGTGGCAAACTGGGTTTTTTAACTGATATTTCCCCGGAAGAAGTAGAAACGTCTCTAGCTCTTGTTTTGGGTGGTGCCTATGAGGCCAGTAGTCGATTTATGCTATCTGCAAAAGTGATGCGTGATGGTCAAGAAGTAGCCCGCGGCAGTGGCTTAAACGATATTGTGCTCCATCCAGGTCAATCAGCGCGAATGTTGGCCTATGAATTATCCATTGATGGTAATCCTGTGTATGCTGATCGTGCTGACGGTTTAATTATTGCCACCCCTACAGGCTCTACCGCCTATGCCTTGTCAGCAGGTGGGCCAATTATGCACCCTGCATTGGATGCGATTGCTTTGGTACCCATGCACCCCCATAATTTAAGTAGTCGTCCGTTAGTGATTTCCGCCGATGCAGAGCTGGTATTAAACTTGGGTCAGGATAATCAAACCCAGCCATTATTAAGTTTTGATGGGCAGGTGAATATTCCTTGTCAGCACGGAGATCGTATTTTGGTGCAAAGGCATCAAGCGCGACTGCGTGTGTTGCACCCAAAAGGACATTATTTTTATGAGCGTTGCCGTTCTAAACTAGGTTGGCAAGCTCGAACCACTGAAAAATAAACCTGAAAAAGATTATTCTTAATATGGTGTTAGTCACTGCTTTCCCATTGCAAGCTGATTTGTTGCCCCTGACCAAGGCCCTTTGGGCTCATGATCTTGCCCATCAAATAGTTGAGCAAGATAACCAGCAGCAGTTATGGTTAATTAATCCAGCTCATCTAGCTGCAACACTTAGCTTATGTGAGCAGTTTGCCCAAGGTGAATTACCTCAACAGCCCGCTACAAGCAATACCAGAACCACACAGCAATGGGGAAGATTATTACACAAGACGCCTGTTACAGCTGGTTTATTGGTTATCACATTAGGGTTGGCTATGCTGACTAATTTGGGCAATAACTATGGTTTGGTTGCGCCATTTAGTTTTTTCTTAATGTATACAACGCCAGAGTCTTATTTAATAGGAGGATGGCAACATTTGTTGACTCAGCCATGGCGTCTAATCACGCCTATATGGTTACATTTTGGTATTTTGCATCTGGTATTTAATTGTCTGTGGTGGTGGGAACTGGGGCGTCGCATTGAACTTCAGCAATCAGGTCAAAAGTTGCTATGGTTGTTATTGCTAACGGCTATCCTAAGTAACTTGGCTCAAGCGTGGCAGGGGATCAATTTATTTGGTGGTTTATCCGGTGTAATCTATGGTTTACTCGGTTATATTTGGCTGTGGGACAAACTTAATAAGCCTGTATTTCTATTGCCCGAGGGTATTGTGATTTTTATGCTGGCTTGGTTGGTATTGGGATTTACTGATGTGTTAGCTATGGTGGGGGCAGGTAATATGGCCAATATGGCACATCTAGGTGGTTTACTTTCAGGTCTGGGTTTGGCCTTGATAATGACCATGTTAAAATCAAAAAATAGAAACGAATGGCAATAAATTAGCTCGTTAATATTTATATGTCTTGAGCGATGGATACTATGCAATACGATGAATTATTAGCACAAATGACGCCGGATATTTACCAGCGTCTTAAACAAGCTGTGGAATTGGGTAAATGGCCTGATGGGCGTGCCTTGACGAAAGAGCAAAAAGCTAACTGTTTGGAAGCAGTCCTGCGCTATCAATCTATACATCTACCCGCTGAGGAACAGGCAGGCTTTATTAGTGAAACTTGCGCATCGGCAAAAGAATCACCCGCTCAAGTGCTGAAGATCAACTGATGTCTGTTTTAGCTCAGGGGCATCTAAATAAAATGCAGGTTACTATCGCCTCCGAACCTGCTGACCAAGCAACTTATTTACTCCAGCTAGGCGGGCAGAATATCAATATCAATGCCTTGCTCGGAAAAACCATCAGATTAGAGCATCTCGGTGAGATTATATGTCGGCACTGTGGTCGCGGGACACGCAAAAGTTATGCGCAAGGTTATTGTTATCCTTGTATGCAACGCTTACCCGAGTGTGATGTATGTATTATGAGCCCGGAAAAATGTCATTACGCTGCCGGTACTTGTCGTGATCCAAGTTGGGGAGAGCAGTTCTGTATGCAGCCCCATGTTGTATATTTAGCCAACTCTAGTGCCCTTAAAGTTGGCATAACCAGAGTAAATCAAATGCCGACGCGTTGGTTGGACCAAGGGGCTAGTCAGGCTGTGCCAATTATGCAGGTAGCGACCCGAAAATTATCTGGTGAAGTGGAAACAGTGCTTAAAGGCTTTGTCGCAGATAAAACCAATTGGCGTGCCTTATTAAAAGGGCAGGCAGGGGAAATTGACCTTTTGGCAGAGCGAGATCGTCTGTTACAAGAGGCAGCAGAAACTTTGCAGGCACTTTTAGCTAACGTAGCTGATAGTGATTATCATTGGTTAGATTATATGCCTACGCGTATAAGCTATCCGGTTAATCAGTATCCGGAAAAAATTGTTTCTCATAATTTAGATAAAGAACCTGTTCTAGAAGATCAGTTATTAGGCATTAAAGGTCAGTATCTGATTTTCTCTAAACGGGTAATTAATATTCGTAAATATACTTCTTATTTGGTGCAACTTAGCGCATGACTACACAACCACCCATTATTTATTTAAAAGATTATCAAGTACCCAGTCATTTAATTGAGGGGACTTATCTTGATATACGTATAGATACGGAAAAGACACGTGTCATCAGCACCTTAAAGATGCGCCGTAATCCAGCTAGCTCAGATACCAGTAACCAACTTAAGTTACACGGCGGCAAACTATTGGAGTTAGTCAGTGTCAGTCTTGATGGGGCGGAGTTGAGCTCTGCAGAATATCAACTAGTGGCTACTGACTTAGTAATTGATAATTGCCCTGAGGCTTTTGAGTTACGCACTGAATGCTTGATTGAGCCACAAAACAACACCAGCTTAGAAGGTTTATACCAATCTGGGGGTATGTTCTGTACCCAGTGTGAGGCAGAAGGCTTTCGCAATATTACCTTCTACTTGGATCGTCCCGATGCTCTGTCCGTGTTTACTACACGCATCAGTGCACCGAAACAACAATACCCAGTCTTACTAGCAAATGGTAATCCAGTGGAGCAGGGTGATGAAGAACAAGGTCGGCATTTTGCCGTATGGCATGACCCCTTCCCCAAACCCGCTTATTTGTTTGCTATGGTAGCTGGTGACTTAATTCGCCATGCCGATACCTTTACCACTTGTTCTGGTCGGGAAGTGGACCTGCATATTTTTGTAGAAGCTCATAATAGTCATAAGTGTGATCACGCCATGGCCTCTTTAAAGCGCGCCATGGTATGGGATGAGCAGGTGTATGGTCGTGAATATGATTTGGATCTATTTATGATCGTGGCAGTTGACGACTTCAATATGGGTGCTATGGAAAACAAAGGTTTGAATATCTTTAATTCCGATTGTGTTTTGGCTGACCCAGATACCGCCACTGATGCCATGTTTGAACGTATTGAGGGTATTGTTGCCCACGAATACTTTCATAATTGGTCTGGTAATCGAGTGACTTGTCGTGACTGGTTTCAGTTAAGCCTTAAAGAGGGCTTTACGGTATTTCGTGATGCACAATATACGGCGGATATTTATTCACCAACGGTTAAACGTATTGATGATGTTAGTTTACTGCGCACGGCGCAATTTGCTGAGGATAGTGGCCCCATGGCTCACCCAATTCGGCCAGCATCATATATAGAGATTAGTAATTTTTACTCGGTCACTGTGTATGAAAAAGGTGCCGAAGTAGTAGGCATGATCCACACCTTACTAGGACCAGACTTATTCCGCCAAGGCAGCGACCTGTATTTTGACCGCCACGATGGTCAAGCGGTTACCACAGATGATTTTGTCTGCGCCATGGAAGATGCTAGTGAGATTGATCTAAAGCAGTTTAAGCGTTGGTATTCCCAAGCAGGCACGCCAACAGTGACGGTTAGAGATGAATATAATGCTGCTACACAAGAATATCGTCTACATATACAACAAGCGACGCCACCAACACCTGAAGCAGAGCATAAACTACCCTTTGTTATTCCTCTGCGCATGGCACTATTTGATGGGCAAGGGCAGCCTATGTCCTTAACCTGGCCCCAGCCCGTTAGCTCTATAAATAGTGATGCCACTGAGGCCGTAATTAATATTACCGCTGAGCAACAAACATTTTGTTTTACTGATGTATCTAGTCAACCTATTCCATCTTTACTACGTCAATTCTCTGCCCCTATTAAACTGGATTACCCATATACGCAGCAGCAACTATTGTTTTTAGCTGAACATGAAAATGATGGCTTTAATCGCTGGGAGGCGGTACAGAGATTGCTACTTCAGGCCCTACAAGAAGTGATGCAAGGTGCTAAGCCAGAGATAGCGGTAGATAAGAAACTGTTGGCATTATTAGCTGACCTGTTAACGGATACTCATTTAGATCCTGCTCTTGTTGCGCGTTTAGTCTTGTTGCCTAGTGAGGCTTATTTGGCTGAAATGCAAACTAAAGTGGATGTGGATAAAATTTACCTTAGTCGTGAAAGTATGAGGGCCTATTTGGCGCAACAGTTAGAGACGGAATTAGTTAGCTGTTATAAACGCTGTCAGGATAATGGCCCATTTGCGCAAGATGGTATTGCTATTGGTCGTCGCGCTTTAAAAAATGCTTGTTTGCTGTACTTAACAACCCTTAATAATAAGGCTTACCTGCAATTAGCTCAGAAGCAATATGACGCCCAAGGCAATTTGACAGATGTTAATGCGGCACTTCAAGCCATCGTCGCCATGGATGAGCAGGCTGCTGATAAAGTTCTGACTGATTTCTACGGACGTTGGCAGCAAGATGCACAAGTAGTAGACCAGTGGTTTGCCTTACAAGCGGGGGTAAATAAACCTGGTCGCTTAGATAAGGTGCAGGCATTAATGTCCCACCCTGCTTTTGATATCAAAAACCCCAATAAGGTTCGCAGTGTCTTGGGTAGCTTTATGCGCAGTGCCATTAACTTCCATGCGCTAGATGGGAGTGGTTATGCATTTATAGCTCAACAAATTATTGCACTGAATGCCATTAACCCCATGATGGCTGCCGCTTTAAGTAAGCCTTTGGGACGTTTTAAAAAGCATACCCCCGAGCGTCAAAGTTTGATTCGTCAACAGTTACAATTAATCTTGGATAGTAAACCTAGTAAAGATGTTTATGAGGTTGTTAGCAAGGCATTGGCACAATAGTAGGGTAGAGATAATTAACGAATTTGTTATTGCTAGAGGTAAAGATGTTTAAACAAGAATTGCTAAAAAAACACTAGAATGGTTTGGTGTGGTTACCGCTATCATCTATTCATTGTTGGTTGCATCGAATACGGGTTATGAAGTGCTTGGCTTTAGCTTGCTATTAATTTCCGCTCTGGCAATTGGTATCTGGGCATTACTCTGCAAACGTGTTGGCATTATTGGCGTGTGGCGTTGGCTGTAAATTTTGAATCTACTTTGTTTAGGGTGAAGGGATAAGTGGGCTAGGCAATGTCTTCTAGCCCCCAAATTTGAAGCTGTTAAATATGCCCCTAACTTTGTTGTTGAGCTAAGATACGTTCTACTGTGGCGACAATAGTTTGTGTATGATGGTCTATTTCCATATTAATTGCGTCACCCTCTTTGGTAGTGCCAAAAGTAGTAATACGTAAAGTTTCGGGAATTAGACAGACACAAAAGCGTGCTGTTTCAACTTTTGCAATGGTAAGGCTGCAGCCATTGAGGCCGACATAGCCTTGGGGCAAGATATGTTTGCTTTGACTAACAGGCAAGTCAAACCAAATGGTAGTATTTTCCGGTTCTTGAACCACTTCGTTGACATTTAGGGTGGTGGTTATATGACCAGAAAGCAGATGTCCGCCCAGTTCATCGCCCATTTTTAAAGAACGCTCAATATTAACCTCGTCACCTATTGCTAAGTTGCCCAGATTAGTTAAATTAAGAGTTTGTGCAATCACATCAAAATAGAGAGCATTTCCTTGTTGTTCTGTCACAGTCAGGCAGGTACCATTAACAGCCACACTAGCACCAATAGAGACAGCTTGCGCCAGTGTAGCTGGTAGTTCAATAACTAGACTATTAAGTTTTTGCCCTTTGTGGATACTTTTGATCTCACCTTTACCTTGAACAATGCCGGTAAACATATGAATTCCTCAATAACTGTTTGCTAACTATATTATAAACGTAAAAGACTATGAGCCGCATCATTCTAGCCCCCATGGAGGGCTTAGCTGACAATATTTTACGTGATTGTTTAACTTTGGTTGGCGGTATTGATCTATGTGTCACAGAATTTATCCGTGTCACTGACCAGTTATTGCCTGAGCGGGTATTTTATCGTTTATGTCCGGAGTTATATGACGGCTGTAAAACACCTGCTGGTGTGCCTGTAAGAGTGCAATTATTAGGCAGTAATCCAGCGGCTCTGGGGTTAAATGCCCAGCGGGCGTTGGCACTTGGTTCACATGGCGTGGATTTAAATTTTGGTTGCCCAGCAAAAACCGTCAATCGTAGTCAGGGTGGAGCCATATTACTTCGTGAACCTAAGCGGATTGGT
>DNNY01000186.1 GCA_003497765.1 Oceanospirillaceae bacterium | reverse complement strand
GTTAAAAGCGGGCATGGCTCTAGTTAATGGTTCCTCTGCGCCGCCAACCATAACCGAAAGGGTCGCCTCAAGAGCGCCTTTTTGACCACCAGAAACAGGTGCGTCAAGGTACTGGCCACCCAAAGCTGTGACCTGATGAGCCAAACTTTGGGTTAAATCAAAGGGGCTTGTGCCCATATCAATCACTAAGGTATTAGGCGCTAAATGCTTAATAAGGCCCTGTTCGCCAGCAACCACATCCTGCAAAGCTGGGCCATCAGTAACACAAATAACAATGATATCAGCCGCTAAATTCTTAGCCATCTTAGCTGGGCTATTATGCCAGCTAGCACCATCGTTGATTAATGTCTTTGCCCGATGTTTGCTACGACTATAAATATGTAAGGGGAAACCCGCATTCAGTAGATTAGTGGCCATAGCTTGGCCCATTAAGCCTAGGCCAATAAAGCCTACAGTTGGGAGATTGTTCATGGTAAGGTATTTGCTCTTAAATGCATCAATTTAATAGGCTAGATAGAGTCAATGATACCCCTGTGTGCAAATATTTCCATGCTTTATAACGAAGTTGATTTTCTGCAGCGCTATGCATTAGCTGCCGAAGATGGCTTTAGTGGGGTGGAATGTTTATTTCCCTATGCTTATTCGGCTGCGGAAGTGAATGCTGTGAGAGCTGATGCTGGCATTCCACAAGTGTTATTTAATACTAGTGCAGGGGATTGGCAAGCTGGTGAACGAGGCATGGCATGTCACCCAGATAAGGGTGCTGATTTTCGTGCCAGTGTGCTGCAAGCATTACACTATGCCAAAGTGATGGGAACGACGCTTATTCATGCTATGGCGGGATTAGTGCCACCTGAATTAGCTCAAGTGGAAGCTGAACAAGTGTATGTGGAGAATCTTAGTTGGGCCGCCAAGGAAGCTAGCAAGGCGGGTGTGGTGCTAACCGTTGAGGCCATCAACCCAATTGATATGCCGGGTTATATGTTGACCACCCAAGAACAGGCAGTGGATTTGTTAGCCCGTATTGGCGCTGATAATGTTAAGTTGCAGTTTGATTTTTTTCACTGCCAAAAATATCAAGGCGATAGTTTACAGCGTTTTACCAATGTTATGGCGCAGGTAGCCCACATTCAAATTGCTGGGGTGCCCCAACGCCATGAGCCAGATACAGGGGATTTCGATTATCAGCTGGTGTTTGCGCAATTACAACGCCAAGGTTATGGTGGCTTTGTCGGTTGTGAATATCGGCCAGCTGGCACCACAAGACAGGGTTTGTCATGGCGCGAAAGTGTAATCTAATGATTATTTATAACCTCTTACCAAGAACAAGGTTGTATCTATGACACCTGCTATTGTATTAGCCGAAAAAGTGGGTATTGATTTCGAGGTGCTCAGCTATGACCATGACCCGCAATCTACTGCTTATGGATTGGAGGCCACAGCTAAGTTAGGTGTGCCAGCTGAGCAAATTTTTAAGACTTTAGTGGTTAAATTGGATGCTAAACAACTAGCCGTAGCCATTGTGCCCGTTACAGGCAACCTCAATTTAAAGCATTTGGCCAAGGCACTTAAGGCTAAAAAAGCAGCTATGGCGGCTAGCGATGAAGTGCAACGGAGTACGGGCTATATCTTAGGTGGTGTTAGCCCCCTTGGGCAAAAGAAGTTACTACCGACAGTGCTTGATACGAGTGCTGAAAACTTTGCTCAGATCTATGTAAGTGCGGGTAAACGTGGTCTTGAAATTACCTTGGCGCCAAAGGATTTACTGACTTTAACCAGAGGCATTAGTGCCCCTATTGCACAAACCTGAGACGCTTATGTATGCATATTGGCAGCTACTTCGAAGTCATACACGCTTTGTAACCTTTGGCTTAATTACTGCCTTTGGTTCTTCATTTGGCCAAACCTATTTCTTTGGTGTTTTTGGGCCATCTATTCAACAAGATTTTGGTCTCAGTCATACGCAATGGGGTGGGGTTTATATGGCCGGTACTCTCTTAAGTGCCTTGCTATTACCTGTTACCGGTAAGTGGATTGATCAGATAAGCTTGCCGCGCTATACCTTGTTGGTGTTATTGCTGCTTGTATTGGCCAATTTGTTTATTACTCAGGTGCACTCTCTTTGGTGGTTAGTGGCAGGCGTATTTTTATTACGTCATGCTGGCCAAGGCTTAATGAGCCATGTGGCCTATACCGCTATGGGCCGATATTTTGATCAACAGCGTGGTAAGGCGACAGCCTTTGTCTCCGTGGGTTTTGCTATGGGTGAGGCGATGTTACCAATCATCGCTGTTATATGTATTGCCGCAGTAGGTTGGCGCACTACCTATATGGGCGTAGCTTTGGTTATTTTGCTATTTATAGCTCCCTTAAGCATGTGGTTATTACGTGGTCACGCTAACCGCCACCAAGCTTATGAGCAATTATTAGAGAGTCAGGAACAAGGGGCAGAGAATGGCCCCTCCAATAGCAAAGCTAACCCCATCTCTTGGCGGCGTCGGGAAGTATTAAAAGATTATCGTTTTTATCTCATGGTGCCCGGTTTATCAGCTATTTCTATGATTAGTACGGCCATGTTCTTCCATCATTTAAATCTGGCTGATGAAAAGGGCTGGTCCCATGCTTTTCTTACCGGTAACTATTTGCTTTACTCATTAGTGGCTATCAGTGTGGCTATTATTACGGGTCAGTTGGTCGATCGATTTAGTGCTCGTACCTTAATGCCATATACCTTGCTACCTTTGGCTCTGGCCTTAGTAATCATTAATTTATTTGACGCTTATTGGGTGATTTGGCCATATTTTATACTATTAGGCTTGGGCAATGGCTTTGCCCAAACAACGCAGGCTGCCCTTTGGCCTGAGTGTTATGGGGTGCGATATTTGGGCGCTATTAAAAGTTTATTCTGGACCTTAGTGGTATTTGCCTCGGCCCTAGGTCCAGTGTGGTTGGGTTTGATGATGGACAAAGGTTGGCTGTTGCAAGACGCGGTATTAACTATGACGGCTTATTTGTTGTTAGCCACGGGGCTTTTGGTGTTGGGTTTACGTGGTTTTGATCACACTTAAGGTAACTATTAAATTGTTTTATGGGACAATAATTTGTGTAAACCGAAAGTGGCTACTTGTATAATAATGCTCTGTCGAGAGCTGTGTATGGAATGCTTATTGTGCTGTTAATGCTGGATAACTACGATTCCTTTACCTATAACCTAGTTAGCTATTTTCGTGAGCTAGGTATTGAAGTAGAGGTATATCGTAATGATGCTCTTAGTTTGGCGGCTATAGAGGCTTTGCAGCCTAGTCATATTGTTGTGTCACCAGGCCCTTGTACCCCCAACGAGGCAGGTATTAGCCTAGACCTGATAAAACATTTTGCTGGTCAGATTCCGATTTTGGGTGTTTGTCTGGGTCATCAATGTATTGGTCAAGTATTTGGCGCTAAGGTAGTCCGGGCTAGGCAGGTAATGCATGGTAAAACTTCTTTAGTTGAGCATACTGAACAGGGTGTTTTTAAGGGTTTGGCGCAACCACTTGAAGTAACGCGTTATCATTCTTTAGTGATTGATCCGGATAGCCTACCAGACTGCCTAGCAGTGACTGCTTGGAGCCATACTGAAGATGGTCAGAAAGACGCTATTATGGGCGTCCAGCATCGGCATCTAGATGTCCATGGTGTGCAATTCCACCCTGAATCCGTATTAACCAAACAAGGTCATGAATTGTTGGCTAATTTCCTGCACAGCTAAGCGTTTTTTTGCTAAAGTAAGGGTTTTCTCAGACTGTCCCCTATTTAGCACTTGTCTCATAATCTGTGTTAGCCCTTGTGAGCAAGGCAAGTGTGGGTTTGGAAAGCATTAGGAACCGAATAAATGAATATGCAAGAAGCCATTGCTGCTGTTACTGAAGGTCGTGATCTCACTCAGGACGAAATGCGCTCAGTGATGAAAATCATTATGACTGGTGATGCCACGCAATCGCAAATCGGTGGTTTTCTGGTTGGTTTGCGTATGAAAGGCGAAACGGTTGATGAAATTACCGGGGCTGTGGAAACCATGCGGGCACTAGCGGCCGGTGTTGCGGTTAGCGGTGAGCATATTATTGATACTTGTGGCACTGGCGGCGACAGCTCTGGCGTATTCAATGTTTCTACGGCGACAGCGTTTATTGTCGCCGCCGCTGGTGGTCAGGTTGCTAAGCATGGTAATCGCTCTATATCGTCTAAAAGTGGCAGTTCTGATTTGCTCGAAACCGCTGGCTTAAATTTAGCCCTGAGCCCAGATCAGGTGTCGCGCTGTATAAGTGAGTTGGGTGTCGGCTTTATGTTTGCTCCTGCTCATCATAGCGCTATGAAACATGCTATTGGTCCACGCCGGGAGATGGCGGTACGAACGATTTTTAATATTTTGGGGCCATTAACCAACCCTGCTGGTGCACCCCACCAGTTATTAGGTGTGTTCAGTCGTCAATGGCAACGTCCTATGGCTGAGGTTTTGCAGCGCTTGGGTAGCAAGCATGTGATGATTGTGCATGCTGAAGACGGCCTCGATGAATTGTCTATTGCAGCGCCCACCCATGTAGTCGAACTAAAAGATAATGCAATACACGAATATACCATTAATCCTGCTGACTATGGTTTGGCCCACCCTAACTTAGAGGCGTTAGTTGTTAATAGTGCCGAACAGAGTTTAGCCGTGATTCGCTCTGCGTTTGCTAATCAGGCTGGGGCACCACTAGATATGCTGCTGCTCAATGCGGGTGCTGCCATTTACGTGGCTGATTTGGTAGCGAGTATTGCTGAGGGTGTTGAGCTTGCCCGCGAGATGATCGCCAGTGGCAAGGCCCAGGACAAAATGGAGCAATTGATTGCCTTAAGTAAGGAAATGTCTGCAGCATGAGTACACCGACCATATTAAAACGTATTGTTGCTCGCAAGCTTGAAGAAGTGGCTGAGCGACAGGTGCAAGTACCTGTATCTGAACTATTACCGACCATTGTTGCTAATAGTGTTGGTGCTATGGCACCACGGGGTTTTTGTCAGGCGATGTTAGATAAAGTGGCCAGCGGTCAACCAGCCGTGATTGCTGAGGCAAAAAAAGCTTCACCATCCAAAGGTGTGATTAGGGAAGATTTTGACCCTGCCCAGATTGCCCAAAGTTATGCTGCCGGTGGGGCTACTTGCTTGTCAGTATTAACAGATGCAGATTTTTTTCAGGGCAGTGAAGCATATTTACGCGCGGCTCGTGAAGCCTGTGATTTACCGGTTATTCGTAAAGACTTTATCGTCGATCCTTATCAGGTTTACGAAGCAAGGGCCATTGGTGCGGACTGTATTTTGCTGATTGTGGCTTGTTTAGAAGACGCTCAAATGCAAGATTTGGCAGCATTGGCCGAAGATTTAGGCATGGATGTATTGGTTGAGTCTCATGATGCTGACGAACTGGAGCGGGCTTTACAGCTAACAACGCCTTTGATCGGTATTAATAACCGTAATTTACATACCTTTGATTTAACCTTGCAAACGACCTTTGATCTGTTGGCAATGATTCCTAACGAGCGTTTGGTGATTACCGAAAGTGGCATTCATACGCCAGCTGATGTGGCGATCATGCAGCAACATAAGGTTAATGCCTTTTTAGTTGGTGAATCGTTTATGCGCGCCGCTGATCCGGGGGCAAAATTGGCAGAACTTTTTACTTAATTTAGAATGTTTTAGCCGACAGAATTTATTTGGTTTTTAAAGGAAACAATGACCATGACAATGACAGCTAACGTGAGTTGGGACGGTGGTGTCAGTTTTAAAGCCGAGGGTGGCACGGGCCATACTGTGTTTATGGACGGTCCTGCGGATAAAGGTGGCCAAGACAAGGGCTCTCGACCAATGGAAATGATGTTGATTGGCTTGGGTGGCTGCTCGTCATTTGATGTGATGACTATTCTGCAAAAGTCACGTCAGGATGTGGTTTCATGTGAAGCCAAAATCACCGCTGAACGTGCTGATGCTGTACCGGCGGTATTTACCAAAATTCATTTACACTTTGTGGTTTCTGGGCGTAAATTAAAAGACAAGGTTGTGGCTCGTGCTATTGCATTGTCAGCTGATGAATATTGTTCAGCATCCATTATGCTGGCCAAAGGTGGGGTAGAAATAACCCATGATTTTGAAATTATTGAGGTAGCCTAAGTCGTGAGTCGTTTTTGGTCTAAATTAGCCCATGGTTTAAAGCCATACGTGCCAGGTGAGCAGCCCAGTATAACTAATCTGGTAAAGCTCAATACCAATGAGAATCCTTATCCACCATCGCCCAAGGTCTTGGCAGCTATGGCTGGTGCTATGGATGCAGACCTGCGTTTATACCCAGACCCAAGTTGTGGGGCATTACGCCAGTCCCTAGCCGATTATGTTGGCTTGCAGAAAGACCAAGTATTTGTTGGCAATGGATCGGATGAAGTTTTGGCCCATGCTTTTCAGGCTTTATTAAAACAAGATGAGCCGCTTATTTTTCCAGAGATCACTTATGGATTTTATCCAGTATTTGTTGATCTGTTTGGCATCAATCATCGGGCGGTGCCGTTAGCTCCTGATTTATCTATCTTGGTGAGCGATTATGCCGGTAATAATGGTGGCGTTATCTTGCCCAATCCTAATGCGCCTACAGGTTGTTTATTGCCTTTGCAGCAAATTAGGGAACTATTATTAGCTAATCCAGATCGCGTAGTGGTGATCGACGAGGCCTATATTGATTTCGGTGGCGAGTCAGCCGTTGCCTTGGTGCCTGAGTTTGATAATTTGTTGGTGGTGCAAACCTTTTCTAAATCGCGTTCACTGGCTGGCTTACGTGTGGGTATGGCTTTTGGTCAGGCACATTTAATTGCTGGCCTAGAGAGGGTGAAAAACAGCTTTAACCCCTATCCATTAAGCCGTGAAGCTTTGGCCGGTGCCCAAGCAGCTGTAGAAGATGTGGATTATTTTAACATGCCCTGCCAAGCCATTATTGAGCGTCGCCAACAGTTGAGTCAGCAGTTGCTAGAGTTAGGCTTTAGTATGACCGATTCTAAGGCTAATTTTGTGTTTGTTGAGCATGAGCGTTTAGCTGCGGCCGAGATTGCTGCGGCATTACGTGAACGAGGGGTTATTGTGCGCCATTTAACTAGCCACCCAAGCACTGTAAATCGCTTACGCATTAGTATTGGTAGTGAGTCTGAGTGTGAAGCTTTGGTGGCGGCTTTAAGAGAGATAATTTAGCTTATCTGGACACAATGACAAGTCCTTATCATTGTGTCCAAATGGACATTATTCAGCCAGTGGGCGGCCACCAAACATATGTAGGTGAATATGGTAAACCACCTGCCCACCACCTTTATTGACATTCATCTGTACGCGATAGCCATCCTCAGCAATACCCGCCTCACGGGCAAGCTGCGCAGCAGTTAGCATCATATGTCCTAATAATGCCTGATCAGTTGGAGTAGCATCATTTAAGGTTGCAATGCGCTGTTTGGGAATAATCAAATAATGCACTGGTGCCCGTGGGGCAATATCCTTAAAAGCCAATACCTGATCATCCTCATAGACGATATCTGCTGGTATTTCACGGGCCAGAATCTTATCAAAGATGGTGGTTTCACTCATGGGTATGCCCCTTAACTTTGCTCACGCCCAATAGCGCGATGGCCAATATCTCGACGGCAATACATATCTTGCCAGCTGATTTGGTCAACCAAGGCATAGGCAGCTTGCTGTGCCTCAGTGACCGAATTACCAAGGGCGGTGGCGCAGAGTACACGACCACCATTGGTGACCACTTGGCCATCTTTGGTTGTGGTACCAGCATGGAATATTTTGCTGCCACTTGCCGTACTAGCTGGCAAACTAATGACATCACCTTTGGCATAGCTATCAGGATAACCGCCCGCGGCCAAAACCACACCAACTGCAGCCCGAGGATCCCACTCAGCCTCCATTTGGTCAAGCTCTTTGCGCTCGGCGGCTAAGCATAAATCAACAATGCTGGATTTTAAGCGCAACATAATAGGTTGGGTTTCTGGATCACCAAAGCGACAATTAAACTCTAGTACCTTAGGTGTGCCATCGGCCGTCACCATAATACCCGCATACAGAAAACCCGTATATTCGTAGCCGTCGGCTTGCATACCATCCACTGTTGGGCGAATTACTTCGGCCATAATACGATTATGGAGTTGAGCGTCTACCACGGGGGCAGGTGAATAAGCACCCATACCACCCGTATTGGGTCCTGTGTCACCATCGTCTCGCGCTTTATGGTCCTGGCTGGAAGCCAAAGGCAAAATGTTTTTGCCATCGACCATAACAATAAAGCTGGCTTCTTCACCAACTAAAAATTCTTCCACTACAACGCGGCTACCGGCTTCACCAAAGGCATTACCAGCGAGCATATCCTCAACCGCAGCACAGGCTTCAGCAACTGTGTCAGCCAAAATAACACCCTTACCTGCAGCCAGGCCATCAGCCTTGACCACAATTGGCGCACCTTGTTGCTTAATATAGTCAATAGCAGGTGCAATTTCGGTAAAGGTTTCGTAAGCTGCAGTTGGAATTTGATGACGCTTTAAAAAGTCTTTAGCAAAGGCCTTGGAACCTTCCAGTTGAGCGGCACCTTGAGTGGGGCCAAAGACAACAAGATTAGCAGCTCGGAAGGCATCAACCACACCGGCTACTAAAGGCGCTTCTGGGCCAACAATAGTAAGTGCCACCTGGTTTTCTTTAGCAAAGGCTAACAGGCCGTCAATATCAAGCACATCAAGAGCAATATTCTCGAGTTTTGGCTCAAGGGCTGTCCCAGCATTACCGGGGGCAACAAACACTTTTTCCACAGCTGCATTTTGGGCGGCTTGCCAAGCTAGAGCATGCTCACGGCCACCACCACCAATTAACAAAATATTCATACTATAATCTCCGTTAATTAGTGTCTAAAGTGACGCATGCCAGTAAAGATCATGGCAATATTGTGTTCATTGGCGGCAGCAATAATTTCATCATCGCGCATGGAGCCACCTGGTTGAATAATAGCCGTAATGCCTGCTTCAGCGGCAGCATCAATGCCATCACGGAAGGGGAAAAAAGCATCGGAAGCCATAACTGAGCCAGCCACTTGCAACTTTTCATCGGCGGCCTTGATACCGGCAATTTTGGCACTGTAAACCCGGCTCATTTGCCCAGCACCAACACCAATAGTCATACCATCTTTACCATAGACAATGGCATTGGATTTAACATATTTGGCCACCTTCCAAGTAAATTGCAGATCGGTCATCTCTGCCTCAGTGGGAATACGATCGGAAACAATAGTTAGATCAGCTTCGGCAATGGCGCCTAAATCACGGTCTTGAAGTAAAAGGCCACCGGTAACACGCTTATAATCTAGTTCTGGAATTGAGTGCTGGGGTAACTCACCACACTCTAACACCCGAACATTGGGTTTGCGCTCCAGTGCTGCTTTGGCTGTGGCATCAATGCTAGGTGCAATAATTACTTCCACAAACTGACGATCAATAATGCGTTGTGCGGTACCGGCATCAAGCTCACGGTTAAAGGCAATAATGCCACCAAAGGCCGAAGTAGGATCAGTTTTATAGGCTTTTTCATAGGCTTCGGTAATATCGTCTGCCACAGCAACACCACAAGGGTTGGCATGCTTCACGATCACACAGGCTGGATCCTGAAAACTTTTCACACATTCAAGGGCTGCATCTGTGTCAGCAATATTGTTATAAGACAGTGCTTTACCTTGTAACTGGCTAGCAGTCGATACACTTGCTTCCTTAGGATCATGCTCCACATAAAATGCTGCGTTTTGATGCGGGTTCTCACCGTAACGCATATCTTGTACTTTTTTAAGTTGCGTGCTGAATGTGCGAGGGAATGCAGACTCCGCATCAATTTGACTACCCAGATAGTTTGCGATAGCACCATCATAATGGGCAGTATGTTCAAAAGCCTTACAGGCTAAATCGGTGCGTGTTGCTTGGCTTAAACCGCCCGTATCACGTATTTCGTTAAGTAAACTGTCATAGTCACTAGCGTTTACAACAATGGCGACAGAGGCATTGTTTTTGGCTGCTGAACGGACCATGGTAGGCCCACCTATATCAATATTTTCAA
>DNNY01000199.1 GCA_003497765.1 Oceanospirillaceae bacterium | reverse complement strand
TATTTTCCTATCGCTACCCAGAGGCAGACTTTACCAAGCAACTAGACAAGATCTTAATGCAATACCCGAGAAATGGCCGCAGAGATGGCTATGTGGGATTTGGTTTAGGTTGTATCTACGCTGTTGCCAAAGAGGTTGGGGAATAAGCGTCAAACAACGCTGCCTTTTGAACGGAAAATAATCAGGGTCCTAATATCTGAATTAGGACCCTGCTGTGATATAGCTATTAGTCTTTCGATTTGACAAATAATAGTATGGCTATAACGGCCATAATCACTGGAGTGCTGATATTTTGTGCACTATTTACCAGAATGCCAGCCAAAATAAAGTAAGCATTTAATAGTGCAAACGCGGCCCATACAGCCGCCGCAAGACGGCCAAACTTAGCCATATTATCAGGCGCCCAAGAGGGGATCATCCAATGTAAGCTGGCTACACCAAAACCGGCCAATGCAGTGGTTTGCATTTGTGCTTGTAAAGATGCATTAAGTTCAACATTAAACAAGTCGCTTGCCACCATGGCTGGTGCGAGTACAAGTAAAAGGATCCAAACGCCTATATAAGCTGCACTGATACGTAAAGCTAGAGATAAAGCCATAGTTATGTTCCTTGTGATTATTATTCTTTGGATATAAACAGGACCTGCCATAAGATCCCTATGTCCAAGCATACAGTGTTGAGCAGAAATTACTAAGATTTTTTTAAATCTATGCTCTCAGGCTGATGGTCTATTTTGCTAAATGTGTTGCGCGTTTTTTTCATATGCTATAGTCAATAGCAAATTAACGTAGCTGTATATGAGATAGCAATGGAAATTTATATAACTAATGTCTTTGTAGATGATCAAGCAAAGGCACTCCACTTCTACACCAATTTACTTGGGTTTGAAGTAAAGCATGACATCCCCATGGGTGAATTTCGCTGGCTTACGGTCATTAGCAAAAAGCACCCCAATGGTACTGAACTATTACTAGAACCAAGTAGTCATCCAGCAGTTCCAACCTACAAGTCAGCTCTTTTTTCTGATGGCATTCCAGCAGCATCCTTTAAAGTAGACAACTTAGACAAAGAATATGCTCGGTTAATTAACTTGGGTGTTAAATTTACCGTAAAACCAATGGACGCTGGAGCAGTGAAAATGGCCGTATTGAATGACACCTGTGGCAATTTAATTCAGCTTATTGAAATGGCTGCTTAGTTTCCGTATACCGTTACTGTTATTACAATAAGCCAAGCCAGCCCCATTATCTCGCGTTCGTGCTTTCAAATATTTTGTCCGCTGAGGCAGCAACAAAGCCAGTATATAGTTCCCCATCTGGTTTATTATAGCGATAAGCAAATTCATAAAAACAGCTTGGAATTTCCATCTCTTTATCACTAAATTTCACATTAATTTTGTCAGCTAAAGTGGATGATTGTTCCAGTAAAACCTCAGCACTGCCTTTGATCTCACCACCAGTGGTATTAAGCGCAATACCAGCGTCTTTTAACTTTTGGTTAACGGCGGCAATGGTTTTAAACTGAGTAAGATGATTAACGCTCACGGTAAAATGGTTGGCACGGTATCCCCAAGCCGCCATCCAAGCAGCATATTCACTTTCTTCTAACAACATCGCATAGGTAGCAGAATCAATAGACCAGTGGGTACCTGAATATAAAAAGTTATCTGCGCTTACAGCGGCTTCGTCAACTTGGTCAATTAAATTATAAATAACCTTTTGTATCGCTGGTGAGAAAGCTTCAACTAATAGCTCGGAAATAAATACTTTTGGTTGTGTAGGATCACTATGCTCAAAGTGTTTTGCATAGAGCTTCTTTTTCTCAAAATGATACTCACCACATGCTTTGTAACCCAAGGCTTCAAAGTGTGCAGCCAGCTTGTCTAAACCTACTTTACTTATATTAAAAGTGCGCAAGGCGATATGGTCATTAATTATATCTTCTGACTGGGTCGCACCTAAAAGCGCATAAACTTGCTCTGCTAGAGGGGTAACTGATAAATAATCTGCCCACAAATGATTAAATAGTTGGTCAATATTGTTATGCATAAGAGCGCCCAGATAGTTCAAACAATAGAGATGATTCTAAAATTTTTACAATAAAATAGATAATCTTAGTGCTGTTTTAGTCGCACGAGCGATATTTTTAGCTTATATAGGCCACCAGAACAAGATTCTAATTAATCGCAAATACTTTGCGAGATTCATTTGGGCACTAATTTATGAATAAGTCCTAATTTTCTTCAGCATAAACCATTATATCTTCAAGGTTGATCCATTATTTCCAAACAAAGTTGGTTTTAAATAGTGTCTGTACCCAAAGGAGGGCAGATATGCTGTTTAGAATCATTATTTCAGCGTTTATATTTTTAAACACTATGAGCGTCCAAGCTATTCAAAAACAGACTATTTCACCTGTTTTAAATTACTTTCATCCTATGTGTCTCTTATTTACTGAGATAGGTAATCGTAGTTTTCCTGATAGTGTTGATTGTCGGAGTGAGGCAGATTCATATCCCCTTGATAGTGGGGCTACTTTTGTGGAATTAGAATCTGGTGGTTATATCTCATATAACATGTATCCAAACGATATATTTTTTGATCATATCGCAGTGGTAACAACTAGCTACAGCGGGGGAGGCACAGGGGTCTTTGATTCCATACTGGTATTGGATGTCCAAACGCCATTGTTTATCAAGCCGTTAGTCGCCATTGCTGCTGGTGATCGATGTAATGATGGTTTAGCCGAAATTGAAAACGTCAGCGCAAATGGCATTGCTTATTCTGTTGCGGCGACCCCCTTTCGTTTGTTAAATCCTTTAGATGATACAGATTGGCGTAGCCATCATTTGGCTAAGTCACTAATGCATGAAGGGGGAAAAGAATTAGATGATCCGGCTACATTTATGGATTGGCAGCCCTATGATGATATCTTTAACTCAGCCAACTCATGCTCAGGCCGTATTTATAAGTTCTTTGATTTTGATACAGGTTTATCAGCAGTCACTGACGTTAACTTTGACAAGATAGGTATGGGAAAAGCCGCTAGTGAGGAATTGCATGCTTGTTATGAACAATGGGTATCAACATTACCTGACCTGTCCCAAACTGTAGCCATTGCTAATTGGTTAGATCAATTAAGTTCTTTAGAAAAGATATGTAAGAGACAATAAGATATATAAGAATGGTGCCTGGAGACTGTATATTTCCATAGTTCATTTCCTAACACTAGCGCCAAAAGACCCTCAACTGCAGGAATATATACG
>DNNY01000096.1 GCA_003497765.1 Oceanospirillaceae bacterium | reverse complement strand
ATTCGTACTCAAAATCAGATACGGCTCGTAGCCCACGCAGAATAATATTGGCATCCTGTTGCTTTAACAGATCGGTCAATAAGCCATCAAACCCGATGACTGATACGTTACCCATTGGTACCGTAATCTGACGGGTCAAATCTACCCTTGTTTCCAATCCCAGCATTGGCTTTTTCTTGGGACTGGACGCAACAGCAACAACAACTTCGTCAAAAAGTCGTGATGCTCGTTCGATTAGGTCCACATGACCATTGGTAATGGGGTCAAATGTACCTGGATAAATTACTTTATTCATAAGCTCTAGCTGTTAAAAAGGGTTTAACGCCTATTTTACAGGCTGAAAGCCCGTGAATACTAATCGAAATGCGTCATAAGAACAATATTTTTTAAAAGTTATAAGAGAATAAAATCATATAACTATATATTATATTTGGAGCTTGCTTTAAAAAACTCAAGGTTTTGTCTAAAAATAGACCTTTATGGGTATTTTCTAGGCAAAATCCTGTCGGTTTTGCCACCATTGGCGAGCCATGGAAATGGCCTCTTGGCGCGCATCAGTCAGCTGAAGTAATAAAATTATAGCGGCTGTGGTGCTAACTATGGTGGCTTCACCGTATTCATCTGCGCGCACCTTATGCCATACATCGCGAAGGTAATCAGCACTAAGCTCTGAAGGAGGAATTGCCCGCTGGGATAGCAGGCGAGGCCAAGGCTGATTGGTATGTTGACTATCATCCGCCCACTGCAGTTCTCCATCAGCATCTGGACGAATCTCTGCTTCACCACCATCACCACGAATGGTTAGGCTACGTGGCTGTTTAAGAAGACTAGCTGTTTGTTGATGCAGGGGGCCATAAGCGGGGTGAAACACACCATCAATGGTGTGCTTAGCTTGTGTTGGGTTGAGGAGACGAGTGAAGGTGTGCACTGGTGAGCGGAGACCAAGGATATTACGCAAATTAATAATGTTATTAAGCTCCGGACTAAGTTGGCTAAGGCTCATAAAGCAAAAGTTTTGTTGGTTTAGCTGTTGATCAACTTCAGCCCAGTCTTGAGCGGCATTAAAGCCCAGCTCAGCAAGTAAGTCTTCACTGTAAACCCGGCCAATGGTATGGCCTTTGGCGCCATGCATAAATACTTTAAAGCCTTGTTGAGCAACCAACAGAGCCACCAGCAAAAACCAAGCTTGATGGCGCTTTTTACCGGCATAGGTGGACCAGTCTAAGTCAACAGATGTTTGTAATGGGCTAGTAACAAAACCATTATGCTCGCGTACCGCCTCAACAAAGCCAGCTAATTCACTAGCACTTTCTTCTTTGTGGCGTAAAAGCATAAGAAAAGCCCCAAGTTGTTCGGCTCTAACTTGGTCGGCCAAGATCATGCACATGGCAGTGTAAGCTTCTTCTTGGGTTAAGTCGCGACTACCGCGTTTGCCCTTACCAAGAATACGTACATATTGTGCAAAAGGGTGTTCAAAACTCATGGCTAGGTATTCCTATGAATGCGATAAATTGTCTCAGCCAGATAACTTAGATCATTAATTTCTGCCGTCGCTGCTGCTTGGTGAGCTGGCCACTTTTGCCCATCTAAATTGACCCAGATCGTATGCATACCCATATTTTGTGCACCTAAGATATCGGCTTCCGGGTGATCACCGATATGGATGACTGCGGCGGCAGGTAATTGCATACGTTTTAATGCCGAAGTAAACATGTCCGCAGCAGGTTTGGGGTTGCTGACTTGTTCGGCATTAAGACCAAACTCGAATAGCTGGCCTAGGCCAACTCGATGTATATCGGCGTTGCCATTACTAAGGGCCGCCATAATATAGTCTGCTTTTAAGCGTTGTAGTTGTTCAAGGGCATGAGGATAAAATTCAACTTGATTACGGGCTGCAAAGTATTCTTCAAAGCCTGCTTCAGCAATATCCTGGGCTTGTTGTTCCGAATAACCACACCGCGTTAAGCCAAGGGTTAATAACGCCAAGCGTAAACGCGTCATATGATGGGCCAAGTGGGGTTTTAGTGTCAGAATTTCATCCCTTAATTCACCAAAGCCACCAATTCCATAACGTTGAGCAAAGGTTGGAGCATGCTCTTTGAGCCATGCTAATAGGTGCTGATCAGCACGCTGAATAACAGGTGCAACAGCCCATAAGGTATCGTCCAGATCAAATGTAAGTGCCTTTATCATGTGTTGTCTTTTGTCTGCTTATGGGCGCGAGGATGGGCCTGATCATATACCTGAGCCAAATGCTGATAATCCAGATGGGTATATACTTGGGTGGTACTGATATCGGCATGGCCGAGTATTTCTTGTACAGCTCTTAAATCACCACTTGATTGTAACATATGGCTAGCAAAGCTGTGGCGTAACATATGGGGATGCAATTTAAGGCCCAAAGCGGAGGCCGCTTTATCCATACGTTGCTGAATGGCTCGTGGGGTAATTGCCCGCCCCTGTTGACTTAAAAATAATGTTTGAATTGGGTTTTTTACTAACAAATGGCGCTGTTTAAGCCATTGATTAAGTGCTGCACAGGCTTTGCTGCCCATAGGTAGCTGCCGGGTCTTATTGCCTTTACCTGTTACTCTTAGGGTTTTGTCTGCTAGGTCTATATCTGAAACGCGCAGGTTAGCTAATTCAGCTAAACGTAAACCACTGGAATAGGTCAGTTCAAGCATGGCTTGATCCCTTACCTGTAATGGGTCAGAGTGATCAAAAGCTTGATCAAGAAGCAACTTTACTTCTTCAGTATCTAAATGCTTGGGCAGTTTCTTTTCTGCTTTTGGTGCCTGTATACCGGCTACAGGATTATTATCCCGCAAATGGTTGCGTTGCTGATACTGAAAAAAACTGCGCCAACTAGATAAAAGACGTTGGCAGCTATTAGCACTGAGTCCATCTAAGCGGGCATCTTGCAATGCTTGATAGATTGTATCCGTTTGCACCGCTGGCCAACCCTTGAGTCCTCTATCATGGGCACTGATAGCTAATTTGGTCAAATCACGTTGATAAGCGGCTGTGGTATGACTGGAATAGAAACGAATTTGTTGCAAATAAGCCAAAAAGTCCATGGCTGGCTGGGCAAATTCAGCTGGCATAATGACTTTTGACATAGTGCTAGCCTCGGTTCGTTGCTTGCAGCATGGGGCTTATCCGCAAATACGGCCAACAACTTCACTACTGACCGTTGCCACATGGTTGAGGAATAGGGTATCTAGTTCCTTGCTGTAGTGATCTTCAGCAGCACTAGCAATGATAATCAACCCAAGGGCTTGTTGCTGATAATGGATTGGTAATACGGCACAGGAGTGCATAGGTTTGGCCGTATCGGCCAGCATGCCAGCAAGGGGTGAGTTTTTAACTGGAGTGCAAAATGCATCAGTTTTTTCTGTTATTGAGGTGAGTGCGTTAGCTTCCTCAGAATTAGCCGATAGGGTAACAAGGTCAGGGGCTTGCTCCTCGCTGTCCTGCAGAATAATCAATTTCACTATATCCGCTTGAAAAGCGTCAATAAATGATGCTTTTAGGGCAGCAGTCACTTGGCTTAGGTTTTGGCATCCTCCGAGGGTGCTGACAAGGTCTTTGGTTTTTTCAAACTGTGAATCATTGCGCTGTGCCGTTGCGACTAGCCCATCCAGTTTATTAGCATAATCCTGTACCCGCTGACGCAGCACTTTTACTTGCCGTTCTAATAATGAACTGGCGTCACCACACTCATGATCTAGGGCTTGGTTCTCTAATATTTGAGGATGCTGCTGCAGAAATTCCGGGTGCTCATTTAGGTAGATAAGAATATCTTCACTAGAAAGCACGCTGGGTTTATTAACCTTGGAATCTGCCTGACTCATAGGCGAATTTGTCCTTCATAAACATGGGTGGCGGTACCCGTCATATATAATGACTGATCCTCTCCTTGCCATTGTATCTGTAGATCGCCACCACGTAAATGCACCTTCACATCAGCTGCTAATAGGCCTTGGGCAATACCGCTAGCAACGGCGGCACAGGCCCCGGTACCGCAGGCCTTGGTTTCACCCACTCCGCGCTCAAATACCCGTAACTTAATGGTGTTGGCATCAATGATTTGCATAAAACCGATATTGGCTTGTTGCGGGAAGCGTTCATGCTTGGTGAGCTTGCTGCCCAATTGTGTGACTGGCGCTTGCTCAACATCATCGACCATAAGCACGCCATGAGGGTTGCCCATTGAGACGGTGCCCATAATATATACTTGGCCATCCTGCTCAATTTTATAATGGGTGTCTTGCTGCTCGGCAATAAAAGGAATCTCGGCGGGAGTAAACAGAGGGCGACCCATATCTACTTTTACCTGATTGTTGTCGAGCATATGCAAAACCATGCGCCCGTTATTGGTCTCCACAGAAATATCACGCTTACCAGTTAAACGTTGATTATGTACAAAGCGAGCAAAGCAGCGGGCGCCGTTACCACAATTCTCTACTTCACTGCCGTCAGCGTTATAGATGCGGTAACGAAAATCAACATCGGGTGAGCTCGGTGTTTCAATAAGCAATAGTTGGTCAAAACC
This sequence comes from Oceanospirillaceae bacterium, assembly GCA_003497765.1. Classification (GTDB taxonomy): domain Bacteria; phylum Pseudomonadota; class Gammaproteobacteria; order Pseudomonadales; family Balneatricaceae; genus Njordibacter. Next base: position 1,090 of record DNNY01000096.1, on the reverse strand, counting down.
AATGCCGGTATTGCGATCACTCAGTTGTTGAATTTGCTGGGGCTTGAGGCGACCACGCTGGGTGATCATATCGACCACCATAAAGTCGTTGCCAAGGCCATGCATTTTTGAGAAACGTAATTGCATAGTCTTAGTCCTTTGGCAACATATGTTCGTTAGCCCACAGGTCAGACAATTTTTCACGTCTGCCAATAAGGTGAATTTGATTACCATCGACCATCACTTCTGCTGCGCGTGGCCGGGTATTGTAGTTGGAAGCCATAGCAAAACCATAAGCGCCAGCTGTACATACCGCCAACAAGTCACCTGCTGCGATTGCTAAATTTCGTTCTTTGCCAAGAAAATCACCACTTTCACAAATGGGGCCAACAATATCAAAACACTTGGTGTCCCGTTGCTGGCTGAGATCAGTAGGGATAATATCCTGATAGGCACTATACAAAGAGGGGCGTAAGAGATCGTTCATGGCACCATCAACAATAGCAAAATGCTTGTGTTCATTGCTCTTTAGATATTCTACCTTAGTTAGCATTATGCCAGCATCGGCACTAATTGAGCGCCCTGGTTCAACAATCAAATCTAGGTCACGGTCACCAATATGGGCTTGAATTTGTTCTATAAAGTCGGCAATAGGCAAGGGTTCCTCATCGGCATAATTTACCCCTAGGCCACCACCGATATCCAAATGCTTAATCTGAATACCTAATGCGGTTAGTTCGTCAATTAATACCAATAAGCGGTCTAGGGCATCCAGATAAGGCGCAATTTCCGTTAATTGTGAACCGATATGACAGTCAACACCGACCACATCAAGATTGGGCAGTTGTTGGGCTCGCTGATAAGCTTGTGGTGCTTGCTTAATACCAATACCAAACTTATTTTCTGTTAAGCCAGTAGAAATATAGGGGTGTGTCCCGGCATCTACATCGGGATTGATACGCAAAGATACCGGAGCTACTTTACCCATGCCTGCCGCTACCTGTTGCAGTAGTTCCATTTCTGCTTCTGACTCAATATTAAAGCAGTGTACCCCCACTTCTAAGGCACGGCGCATTTCGTGAGCTTGCTTACCTACTCCAGAAAAGACCCC
>DNNY01000195.1 GCA_003497765.1 Oceanospirillaceae bacterium | reverse complement strand
CCGAGACAAGAGACGTATGCCGACGCCCCCCTGAATCAAAAGGTGATTTGCGTACCAAACGGTGAACCCCGGTTTCTGTGCGCAGCCAACCAAAGGCGTACTCACCATCAAACTTAATGGTCGCGCTTTTGATGCCAGCCACATCACCGTCACTGACTTCCATTAATTCGACTTTAAAACCTTTTTGTTCGCCCCAGCGTAAATACATACGCAGCATCATATTGGCCCAGTCTTGCGCCTCGGTACCACCGGAACCAGACTGAATATCCAAAAAGCATGGATTAGCATCCATTTCCCCAGCAAACATCCGGCGAAATTCTAGGCTGGCCAGTTTGTCTTGCAGCATTTGCAACTCAGCTTCGACATCGCCGAGGGTGTCAGCATCGTTTTCCTCGACGGCCAAATCCAACAATTCACGAGCATCTTCGAGGCCAGCTTCCATGGCATCAATAGTTTTAACAACACCTTCTAAACTGGAACGTTCTTTACCCAAAGCCTGCGCATTATCAGGATTATTCCATACATCAGGCTGCTCAAGCTCACGCTCAACTTCGACTAAACGCTCCTGTTTACTGGCATAGTCAAAGATACCCCCTAAGCGATTCAGTGCGCTCAGCAAGGTCTTTTATGGTCTGTATATAGGGGTTTATTTCAAACATAGATACACCTAGAAATGAAGCGCGCAATTATACCGAATGCAAGACCATGAAGATAGTTCTGAACCCATTGTAGGTAGAAAAGTTATCTATTAGTGACCTTGTAAATTGCTTATTGATGGTCTGGATTTAATTGCTGTAAGCGTGGATATTCAATCTTCGGGCAACGATCCATAACCACGGTTATACCAGCCGCACGTGCTTTAGCTGCGGCTGCTTCATGGCTAATGCCCAATTGCATCCACATCACTTTAGCACCCTTGGCAATCACCTCGTCAGCTAAGCTGGGCATAGTTTCACTGGCACGAAAGCAATCCACCATATCGATAGCGCCAGGTATTGCCGCCAAATTGGGATAACAGGTTAAGCCCAGAATTTCTTTATGCATGGGATGAACCGGTATCACCTCATAACCAGCATCGAGCAAATATTGAGCAACTCGAAAGCTATCACGCCAAGGCTTGGGCGACAAACCCACAATAGCGATACGCTGACAATCCTGCCGAATAGCATTAATTGCTTCGGCATCTAAGCCATCAATGGCTGCACTTGCCAACTTAGTCGTCTCCTATGTATACACAACCAGAGGTGCAGGTTTCTTTAATTTCTAAGCGCACAAGTTGCGGTAATACTGGCTTTAATTGTTGCCAAATCCACTTGACCAATACTTCTGATGTGGGGTTTTCTAAACCATCAATTTCATTTAGATAGTTGTGATCCAAACGCTCATACAAAGGGCGAAAAGCGGCCTTTATATCGCCAAAATCCATAATCCAACCTGTTTTCTCACCCACCGGACCCGACACAACTATACGTAGTTGAAAAGTATGCCCATGCAAACGTCCGCACTTGTGGCCATCTGGGACATTGGGCAGCCTATGGGCCGAATCAAAGCTAAAATCTTTATAAATTTCCATTACAGAATCCCGGTAATTTTATGGGTTTGTAAACTTAGGTGCCATTGTGGGTGCAGCAAACAATACTCAATGGCCTGTTGTACATAGTCACCATCATCACTGGATGTAGCTATATAAGAAGTATCCATGGGTTGTAAGTAAAAATGGTCAAAATCCAAATGCGAAAACTGCTCTGGCATGGCTTGATGCTGTGGGTAAACTAATTTTAGTTCTTGACCGCTGGTTTGCAACAACTTGGCTTCACCTTTGGGACTAACACAAATCCAATCCACGCTCTCTGGCACGGGAATAGTGCCATTGGTTTCCAAAGCTATCTCAAAACCCTCATCGTGCAAGGCATTAATCAAAGCTTCATCAAGCTGTAACATGGGTTCGCCACCTGTTAATACTACTAATGGATGCCCTGGCATGCCCTCAGGCCATTGTTGTTCAATGACTTCTACCAATTCGGCGGCAGTGTTATAACGACCACCACAATGACCATCCACACCAACAAAATCTGTGTCACAGAAATTACATAAACTGGAGGCGCGCCTGACTTCACTACCGGTCCATAAATTACACCCAGCAAAGCGGCAAAAAACAGCTGGACGCCCAGCATGACGGCCTTCGCCTTGCAAGGTATAGAATATTTCTTTAACCGAATACATAGGTTTTAACATACCAGTCACTTAGTAATAAGCTATTGGATCTGTTAGGCCCAAAGCGGCAAAGGCACCTAGGCGCTCGATGCAAGAGCCACACTTGCCACAGGCTTTTTCTAGGCCCTGATAACAGGTCCAGGTATTGGCATAATCCAAGCCCATATCAAGACCAGTCTTAAGAATAGTTAACTTGCTGTCATGTAGGAATGGGCTAACGATTTCAATAGGTTCGTAGTTAGCCAAGGCGGACACACTATTTATAGCATCAACAAATTCAGGGCGGCAATCGGGATAAATATCATGATCACCAGAATGAGCGCCATAAAACACCTTATCAGCCTGTAGGGAAACCGCATAACCAATAGCCAAGGATAGTAAAATCATATTGCGATTAGGCACCACAGTCGATTTCATATTAGCATCGGCATAATCCCCCGTAGGAATATCAATATCCTTGGATGTCAAAGAAGAGCCCTGAAGAAGCTGATTAATAGCCGTTATGTCGACCACTTTATGGGGAATATTTTCCTGCTGGCAAACGGCGGCAGCCACCGCCAGTTCTTTATTGTGTCGCTGACCATAGTCAAAGGATAGCGCATGCACATCAAAGCCCTGCTGCTTGGCCAAATGTAGCACAGTAAAAGAGTCCATACCGCCAGAATAAATAACTACCGCTTTCGCTGGCGCAGATTGTTTGGATTGCATAAATGCCCTATGACTAAATTGCCTACAATGTTGGGCATTATACCTGTGGGCTAGGTCCTTTGCACAGATCAATAACTGACCAGAACGACAAAATCAGCTGTGCACAGCAAATATTTTTATCTTAAGCACTTAAAGCCATATTAACTGGCGGTTGTTCAAGAGTAGCTAAAACTCCAGCCGTCAAAGTACTACGATTGAGAGTATAAAAGTGAAATTGATCAAGGCCATTCTCCATAAGCTGACGACATTGTTCAACGGCAATATCAATAGCTAATTTAACCTTATCTTGGGTCTGCTCCAGAGCAGCAAAACGATCCCCAATAGACTGTGGAACAGTAGCACCACAACGAGCCGAAAATCGTTGCACAGCAGCAATATCATGAATGGGCATAATCCCCACTAAAAGTGGCTGGGTAATACCTACTTTTTGCAAGTTCTCGGCAAAGGCCAAGAGTGTATCCGTATTGTAACAATATTGCGTAATAATCTGATCAGCACCGGCATCCATTTTCGCCTTCAGGAAGGCCAAATCCTTTGCTCCAGATAAAGCTTGGGGGTGAATTTCTGGATAAGCGGCCACGGAAATAGTGCCCGTAAACCATTCCCGCAAACCAGCGACTAAATCATTGGCATAGGCATAGCCCTGGGGATGAGGCACATAAGGCCCATCAGGGCTATCGCCTCTTAGCGCTACAAAATGATCCACGCCTTGGGCAACAAACTGCTTGGCCGTAGCTTGCACAGTCTCGCGGTCAGCACCCACACAGGTTATATGGGATGCTGTCGCCAGATCTCGAGCTAACAATTTTTGTGCACCAGCAAAGCTTTCCTGCTGGCTAGTTCCGCCAGCACCATAGGTCATGGATGCAAACTGAGGCTGCCAAACTTGTAATTGTTGTACAGCATTATCCAGAGAACTTTGCCCAGCATTATCACGGGGAGGAAAAAATTCAAACGAAACTTGCATGCTGACTCCAAATTATAAATTGGAAGCCATTATGCCAATTACCAAGCAGGATCTGGGTGAAAGCTTTTACAGCAAAATGAATAAAACTAAAGTTGCTGGATTAAATAGCGAATAAAACCACAATAGCAAACAATAACACGCCTTCGGTTAGCTCAATGCTGGCACCCGCTGTATCACCGGTCCATCCTTGTAAACGCCGTAACATCAAATAACGCCAATACCAACCTACCAATAGAGCTACGACCACTAGGCCCATATAGAGCCAATATTGCAAACTGGCCAAAGCCAATACAATAGCTAGCAATTGTAACCACAAACCCCAAGCTTGAGGCTGATTTTTTAAATCACTACCCATACCTTTGCCTCGCACATAGGGGGTATAGATAACTAATACCATAACCTGTAAACGCGCTAGTACCGGCACAAAAATTAGGGGTAACAGTAGCTTGGCAGTAATCAACTCAGTCAGCAATAACCACTTTATTAACACCAGCAACACCAGTACTACTATTGCTACAGGGCCACTGGTAGGGTCTTTCATTATGGCCAGAGTGCGTTCTTGATCTCCTAAGCCACCTAGCCAAGCATCAGCACTATCAGCAAGGCCATCTAAATGGAGAGCGCCAGTCAACAGCACCCAAAATACCAGTAGTAAACCAGCCTGTAATGGCGCACTGATATCGATTTGCCAACGCCACAGCAAACTTGCCAGACCGAATAGCAAAGCACCTAAAATAAGGCCCGTTAAAGGGTAAAATAAGAGTGCGTTGCCAGCCACTTTACTGCTTGGCATCGTGCGGGCAACGGCAAACCATTTATGTACAGGAATACTGGTAAGAAACTGCATACTTACCAAAAAGCTATGCCACCAATCACGTAACCCCATTAGTTTTGTTTCCCCAAATCCAAACTAATATGATATCCCTGTTGATCCATCTCGTGGGGCTGAAATGTATCCACCTTAAGATGCGCCAGGCCAGCATATGGCAGGTATAAATGAAACAAGCCCTGACTCGACATATGCAGGAGCTTACCCAGCAAACAACGAATAACACCACCATGACTGACGATAAGCAAATGCGTCTTTGCTTGATCTATAGCCGTTTCAATATGCTCATGTAAAGCCGCCATGGCCCGTGCCTGCACTTGCGCAAGGTTTTCACCACCGGGTGGCGAAACGTCCATAGGGTTAGCCCAAAAAGCCTCCACAGCAGCTTGATCTTGTTGCCATACTTGATCACGATCTACCCCATCCCAAGCACCAAAGTCCATTTCCAAAAAACGCTCGTCAGTGATAACGGGAATATCCAAGCTCTGCGCAAAATCAGCACACCGCTGGAGGGGGGAGGTAACCAACATATCAGGCTGTAAACCTTGCATGGCGTCTTGCATTTGTTGCCAACCTTTGTCTGACAGGGGCACATCCACGCGTCCACGATATACGGGACCGCTAGTCGTATGACCATGTCGCAACAAACTGACACGCAAGGAAATAGTCATTACTTAGGCACTTTTCTCAGATACGGCTGCTTCCGCAAAAGTAGCCATATGGTTATGGGTCGCACAAGCACTTTTTAAAATCGACAAGGCAACACCCGCACCACTACCCTCGCCTAAACGCATACCTAGATCTAAAATAGGTTTAGCTCCTAGGGCCTTGACCATGGCCTGATGACCCGGCTCAGCCGAAGCATGAGAGAAAAACATCCAACTAGTGATTTGCGGTTGGATTTGTGCTGCAATCAATGCCGCTGAAGTGGTAATAAAGCCATCCACAAGGATTGCCATACCCAATTGCGCAGACCGCACATAAGCGCCAACCAAGGCGGCTATTTCGAGACCACCCACATATTGTAGGGCTGCCAAAGGTGATGTCATAGCCGCCTTATGCTTTGCTAAGGCCGCAGCAATCACCTGCCCTTTATGACTAACACCAGCCGCATCCAAGCCGGTACCTGGGCCAACATGATTATTAGCATCATCATCTAATACCCATGCTGATAAAGCCGTAGCAGCACTGGTATTACCAATACCCATATCACCACCAATAAATACTGTGGCGCCTTTTTGATGGGCACGTTCGGCTGCCTCTTTACCTACTTTTAGCGCTGCAGCGAGTTGTGCAGGGGACATAGCAGCTTGGTGAGCAAAATTAGCTGTACCTTTCATCACCGTGGCATCAACAACATGCTTCAGGGCTGGCAAATCAACTACAGTACCCACATTCACGACCTCAAATTCGGCGCCTTGCTGCTGAGCCAGGACACTGATAGCCGCCCCACCAGCCGAGAAATTCTTAATCATTTCACCGGTCACAAATTGTGGGAAAGCAGAAACACCTTCCTCTGTGACACCATGATCAC
>DNNY01000197.1 GCA_003497765.1 Oceanospirillaceae bacterium | reverse complement strand
TCTTTTTTTCCCAGCAGACCTGATTTAAAGCAGTGCGGGTAGCCAAATTATCACTACAATCCACCACTACATCAGCCGCCTCTACCTGTTCTTCCATGCTTTGATCAGCTAAGCGTTGGGGCAGGCACTCCACATTAATATCATGATTCAGCCGAGCGATAGTGGCCGCTGCCGAATCGACCTTCAGCTGATTTATTGTTTGTTCACTATGTACAATTTGACGTTGCAGGTTAGTTAGATCCACTACATCATCATCTGCCAATACCAGTTGGCCTACCCCTGCTGCTGCGAGATACATGGCAACAGGGCTACCTAAGCCACCTACACCAACAATCAATACTCTTGCCTGCAATAGAGCCTGCTGACCAGCATAATCAAATTCTGGTAGCATTATTTGACGGCTGTAACGTAATAACTGATCGTCATTCATAGCAGTATTTACTTCGCTTATGTCGGCTTTTGGCCAAAAGTAATCCGTTCCCGTTGACCATAATCCAACTTAGTCTGCACTGCATCAAAACCCGATGCAAGAAGGATTTCACGTACTTGCACCCCTTGATTGTAGCCATGCTCGAACAATAGCCAGCCATTTTTGTTTAACAGTGGCCAAGCTTGCTTGGCTATGGTTTTGATATCAGCTAGACCAGCATCCTCTGCAACTAAAGCTGATAAGGGTTCGAAGCGGAGATCACCTTGCTTTATATGAGCATCTTTGGGATCAATATAAGGAGGATTACTAACTATACAATCCCATCCAGATTCTAAATTCTCTGCCCAAGAACCCTGCTCAAAGCGAATATTAGTAATGTTATTTAATTGCGCATTCTGGGTGGCTAGATCCACTGCTGCAGGATTTAAGTCGACACCCATTATCTGCCATCGGGGATTCTCACTTGCCAACGCGAGACCAATAGCACCTGTGCCTGTACCTAAATCCAATAATTTATTGTGCTCAGGCCAAGTCATAGATAACACTTGTTCTACTAGCAGCTCTGTTTCTGGACGCGGTATTAGGGTAGATGGATTGGTTTTTAGGGTGAGGGTCCAAAATCCCTGTTCGCCAATAATATAAGCTACAGGCTCGCCAAGTTGACGGCGTTTGATCGCCTTTTGGAAACCCTGCCAATGATCTACAGATAGCGGCTGTTCGGGCCATGCTATTAGGCTAGCTCGCGAACAACCCAGTCCATGAGCCAAGATTATTTCACTATCGAGTTTGGGGCTTTCGCCACCTTTGAGCTGTTCTTGTGCCCACACCAAGGCTTGTTCGCGGGTGGGCAGCATATTAGCCTTCGTTATCACTCAACGCTGCCAACATATTGGCTTGATGCTCATTGATAAGGGGCTCGATCACACAACCTAGGTCACCTTCCATAATTTCGGGCAAACGGTATAAAGTTAAGTTAATTCGATGATCGGTTACCCTACCTTGAGGATAGTTATAGGTACGAATACGCTCTGAGCGGTCACCACTACCCACCAAACTTTTACGTTGGTCAGCTTGTTCTGCTGCGGCTGCATCTTGGGCACTGGTCAATAACTTGGCTGCCAGTAAAGACATGGCTTTGGCTTTGTTTTTATGCTGCGAACGCTCATCCTGACACTCGACTACCACACCAGATGGAATATGGGTGATACGAATAGCAGAATCGGTTTTGTTAACATGCTGACCACCGGCACCTGAGGCGCGGAAGGTGTCAATGCGCAGGTCGCCTTTATTGATATCCACATCTTCTACGGATTCGGCCTCTGGCATGACGGCTACTGTGCAGGCTGAAGTATGAATACGCCCTTGTGATTCTGTCTCTGGCACCCGTTGGACACGATGCGCGCCAGATTCAAACTTTAATCGCGAATACACATCATTACCAACCATGCGGGTAATGATTTCTCGATAGCCACCATGCTCACCTTCGTTGGCACTAATAATTTCTACACGCCAACCCATTTTTTCGGCATAGCGGGTATACATACGGTATAGATCGCCGGCAAATATGGCCGCCTCATCACCCCCTGTACCGGCACGAATTTCGACAAAAGTATTATGGCCGTCATTAGGGTCTTTAGGTAATAGAAGTTTTTGTAGATTGAGCTCTAATTCTTCCTGACGTGCTTTGCCCTCAAGAATTTCTTCTTGGGCCATGGCCTTCATATCCGCATCGTCCTCTTCTAGCATGAGGGCGGCTTCAGCCATATCTTCTTGCAGTTGGGCATATTCAGAATAGAGTTTTACCACATCTTCTAACTCGGCATACTCTTTTGAATAAGCTCGGAACTTATCCTGATTCATTATGATTTCAGCATCACCCAAAAGTGCTTCTAACTCTTCATAGCGGTCTTTTAGGTGGTCTAATTTAGATAGTATGGATGCTTTCATAATTTACTTATTTAACTCGTAGATATCCTGCACGGTCTGGGCACCCTGCTCCTGGTCTTCAATACTGGCTTGCTTTAAATAGATGGTTGGCCCATGCATCATTTTATTGCTTAAATCCCTTGCTAGGCGCTGTAGCACTTGCTCTGGATCTTGGCCTTTTTCCAAATTAGCCATGGCTTTAGCCAATTCCGTATCGCGAATAGTTTCCATTTTGCTGCGAAATTCACGAATAGTCCCCACTGCATCGAGGGCCTTTTCTTTTTGCAAAAATTCAACCACACCACCATCAATTATTTCTTCCGCTGCGCGGGCCGCTTCTTGGCGCGAACGCCTGCCTTCCTCAATAACATCTTTAAGATCATCTACTGTATATAGGTAAACATCATCAAGGTCATCAACTTCCGCTTCGATATCGCGAGGCACAGCTATATCAACCATAAACATTAGGCGGTGTTTACGTTGTTTAAGAGCACTTTCTACCACCCCTTTGCCCAAAATAGGTAGCTGACTGGCGGTGGAAGAAATGACAATATCGGCATTATGTAGCTGTTCCGGGATATCAGATAACAACATGGCCTTAGCGCCAAATTCCATAGCTAGTTGTTCCGCTCTCTCTAAGGTGCGATTGGCTACCATAAGTTGCTTCACGCCTGATTCACGTAGATGCTTAGCTACCAGTTCAATGGTCTCACCAGCACCAATCAGCAGCGCGGTTTGTTGACTAAAATCAGAGAAAATTTGACGTGCCAAGGATACCGCTGCAAAAGCCACGGATACTGGGCTCTCGCCAATTGCTGTTTGGGTTCGTACTTGTTTAGCAGTATTAAATGACTGGTGAAAAAGACGATTTAGGTGGCTAGACACCGTGTCATATTGCTGGGCTACGGAATAGCTTGATTTTAGCTGACCTAAAATTTGTGGCTCACCTAATACCAACGAATCTAGCCCACATGCCACACGCATCATATGCCGGGCAGCCTCATCAGTACGGCGACAGTAGCTATGTTGTTGGATATCCTCAACATCAAGAGCGTGAAATTGTGCCAACCAGTCGGCCACTATCTGCTCAGGATCTTCACCATTATCTGTAGTAGGCATAAAGCCATATACTTCTGTGCGGTTGCAAGTAGATAATATAGCCGCCTCTTGCAAGGGTGTGTCAGACACTAGACGCAGTAATGCCTGCGGTGTTGCTTCTGGAGCAAAGGCCACCTTTTCTCGCACTTGAATGGGTGCTGTATTATGATTTATGCCAAAAACAAATAGCGTCATGATTAACCAGGTCTAAAATCAGAACCTAACAGGTACTAGAGGATCTCTCAAAGAAGGCGAGCATTATACCTGAAATTATGGCCTACAAATAGAGAGTTCCAGTTAGGCCTTACTTTATTAATGGTGGTGATTTGTTACACTGCAACTGTTATGGGATAACTTATCTCTGAATACTACGGGAATGGCTATTAATGGGTTTGCCTCTTTTGCAACTTCGTGACGACTGGCCTTGGGGCTACGTTGATCAACTACTAGTCAGGCTAAGTATTGGTTTGATGGCCTGTGTATTATTAAGTGCCTGTTCTAACAAGCCATTAGAGGTTGCAACCACACCCACCAATCCACTGGATAAGCAAAGCTTAGTGAATATTTTAGCTGGTGAAATGTCCTTACACCGCGGCCTCAATCAGCAAGCTAGCGAGTACTTATTAACCAGCGCTAAAAGTACTGAAAATATTAGCCTTGCTCAACGGGCAACTTACGCTGCACAATTAGCCAATCAAGTTGATACTTATAGACAGGCAAGTGATACTTGGGCATCACTTGAACCGGACAATATCGTTGCTCAACAACATCTAGCACAGAGCCTAGTGCTTAATAAAGAACCTGTAAAAGCCAAAGTTGTATTACAGAAAATATTAGCAGCTGATCCTGCATACTTACCTGCGCAAACCCTTTTTGCAGAAGTTTTATTATCTACCAATGCCTTCGAGGAAGCGGACCAATTTCTGCACAATTACACCTCGCAACAACAACCCAATCGTGTGCTTGCAGCGATGCATATTCAGGCTCTCGAGGCGTTATCAGATCTTGATGGTGCTCAGGCTCTACTTGGCCATTTAATTCAAAATAATCCCAATGATCCCGAGCTAGAATGGTCTATTGGCATGCTCTATATGCAAATCGGTGACTATGATCAAGCGCTAAATCATTTGCTAAAAGTTGCTACGTTAGATCCCAATAATGCCCAAATCCACTATTATCTTGGACTCAATTATCAGCAATTGAATCAATCCAGTTTTGCCCTAAAACACTTTCGTATGGTCACCAATGGACCTCACTTAATGGCTAGCTTAATTGAACAAATCGCCATTGCTCAACCGGCCACTCAGCATACCAATGCCTACTTTGCTGGCCTACGTAAGCAACATCCTCTGCAGGGTGTTCAAATTTATTTATTGCAAGCTGACTACTTTACCAGCCTAAATGAACCGGCAATGGCAGATACAACCTATGCCGAGGCTTTACAAACATACCCCAACAATATTTCATTACTTTATTCACAAGCTATGCTAGCCTCGCAGCAAGGCGCTTGGGATAAAATGGAAAGTAACTTATTACAAGTAATTGAGTTAGATCCAGATCATGCCGATGCTTTAAATGCCTTGGGCTATACGTATGCCGACCACAACAGTAATTTAAAAATGGCTGATGTGTATATCAAACGTGCTTTTCAGTTAAAACCAGATGATCCGGCAATTACTGACAGCATGGGCTGGCTGGCTTTTCGTCAGGGCCACTATCGCCTAGCAAGGGATTATTT
>DNNY01000173.1:519-11126 GCA_003497765.1 Oceanospirillaceae bacterium | reverse complement strand
CTAATGGAATAGGCAGATAGGCCTAAGAAGGTAATACCAGTAAAGGCCAAAGCAGTGGCTACAATCTGACCGCCGTTAGCCATACCCAAATACAAATTGATAATTGGGCCTAAGCTATAACCTAAAAAGCCAGTAAAGAAAAAGACCAATGGTAAAGACCAGACTGAGTTTTGCGCGCGATGCAGGGCAAATAAGGTACCCAACATCACTACTAAGCTAATGATAGGATTAATAAAGCCAGCGTTGGTAAAAATTGCGATACTGGCGGTTAGGGCACTAAATAATAGCGTCATGGAGAGCAGGGCATAAGTGTTTCGCAACAGTTTGTTAGTTGCTAAAGCCGATTCACGTCCACTACTAGCATATTGAATTTGATCTTGCATGCTTGATAATCCTCGTATAATTCAAAGTAGCACCTTATCAACTAGCCGTATAAGCCAAAACAGGCTGTTTACAGTTAAAGGGTTAGCTGCTTAAGTACAGGAGTATTTATAGTGGTTTGTGATTGTTTTTTCAAGTATTTATATTTGATTTAGTATTTAGACAGAATTGGCTTAAAAGCTTATAACAGGTTATAATCCCAAGCCTTATTAGGTGTTTAAGGCTAATACCTAATTCCTTTTGTCATCTTTTCTTTTAAAGGTCGATTATAGATGCAAATTCCTCAAGCAAAATTCAATATTGGGCAAGTGGTAAGACACAAGCACTTTGGTTTTCGTGGGGTAATTTTTGAGGTGGACTTCGAGTATGCTCTAGATGAAGCCTGGTATCAAGAAGCCTGTAAAGCTCTGCATAATATAGGGCAACCCTCTATTGAAAAACAACAACCGTTCTACCATATACTAACTGATGGCAGCGAACACGAGTCTTATGTTTCTGAACAGAATTTAGAATATGCCAATACCGATCAGCCTGTGCAACATAAGGGTATTGATCGTTGGTTTTCGGTTGACTACAGTGGCGAATATAAGCCACGGTTTAGTATTAATTAATTGTTTAGTTCCCTAAATTTTATCGTTTATCTATTGAAGGATTGACTATGTCTATGGCACCTGAATATCAAGTAGCCGATATTGCATTGGCAGATTATGGCCGTAAAGAACTGAGTATCGCTGAATATGAAATGCCTGGCCTTATGGCCTGTCGTGAAAAATATGGCGCAGAAAAACCCTTAGCTGGTATTAAAATTATGGGGTCATTGCATATGACCACACAAACCGCCGTATTAATTGAAACCTTGGTAGAACTAGGCGCTGATGTGCGCTGGTGTTCTTGTAATATCTTTTCTACTCAAGATCATGCAGCTGCAGCCATTGCCGCTGCCGGAACGCCTGTATTTGCTTGGAAAGGGGAAACTCTTGAAGAGTATTGGGATTGTACCTATCGCGCCTTAACGTGGCCAGATGGCACAGGACCAGAGCAAATTGTGGATGATGGCGGAGATGCTACATTGTTAATTCACTTAGGCTCTAAAGCAGAAAAAGATCCTAGTGTAGTTGCTGGTAAAGCTTCCAGCAAAGAAGAGCAGGTTATTTTTGATCTTATTAAAAGGGTATTAAAAGAACGTCCCGGTCATTGGACAGCCATGGCTGAGAAGGTAGTTGGCGTATCTGAAGAAACCACAACAGGTGTGCACCGTTTGGTACAGATGGCAGAAAAAGCAGAGCTTAAATTCCAAGCTATTAATGTGAATGATTCTGTCACCAAAGCCAAATTCGACAATGTATATGGTTGTCGTCATTCCCTAACTGACGGTATTAAACGCGCTATGGATGTATTGCTTTCAGGTAAAGTAGCCATGGTTTGTGGTTTTGGTGATGTAGGTAAGGGCTCAGCTGAATCACTTGCTAATGAGCGTGCCCGTGTAATGGTATCCGAAATCGATCCAATCTGTGCCCTGCAAGCCTGTATGTCTGGTTATCAAGTAACTACCATTGAAAATGCACTGCCAGTTGCTGATATCTTTGTCACCACAACTGGTAACAAAGATATTATTACAGCTGACCAAATGAGCCGTATGAAAGATCAGGCGATTGTTTGTAATATTGGTCATTTTGATAATGAGTTACAGATGGCCGAGTTGGAAGCCATGCCTGGCGTAGTTAAAGAAGAGATTAAAGACTTTAACTGCCCAGTACATCGTTATACTTTCCCGACTGGTAATAGTATCTATATTTTGGCTGAGGGTCGCTTAATCAACTTGGGCTGTGCCACAGGCCACCCAAGTTTTGTAATGTCTACTAGCTTTACCAATCAGACCATTGCACAAATTGATATTGCGCAAAATAAGGATCGCGAAGTAGGTGTATATCGACTAGCAAAAGAACTTGACGAGGAGGTGGCTCGTTTACATCTAGATAAATTAGGTGCTGAACTAACTACTTTATCCCAAGAACAAGCTGATTATATTGGCGTAAACATTAATGGGCCTTATAAGCCAGAGCATTATCGCTACTAAGATATACTTAGCAAGGGGCATAAAAGTAGGCTTATTGTCGATATTTACCCACCATGATATTCGGCGCAAATAGTCACAATAACCCACATTTATCCGTATTTTTGTTAGAATTTACCTTAATTGAGATTTCTATTTTAACTTAGGTAATTATCTATGTTCGCTATTGATGTCTACACTCTAGCACCTTTGTCTGCAAGTTTAGCTGTTATCGCAGGTAGCTTGTTTTTAACCTTCTTTGGTATCAAGAAAGTTAAGCGTTTTATGGCAGAAGATGCTGCAAAAGTAGAACTAATAAGCAAATAAGACATTAGTCTTAAATGTAAAAAGCCAGCAATATGCTGGCTTTTTTTGTATGTAAAGATAATAAAATCAATTAGTTAAAATTTATTCGCTTAACCAATGATTTTACCTGATCCTGTTGCGCGCTATGTAACTGATGATAGTTGAGTTGAAACTGGGCTTCATTATCATCGATACAATAAAAGAAATTAACAGGGACTGTTAGCACCGTGGCTAACTTACTGAGCGTTTCATAATCGGGGACATGCTTACCACGCTCATATTGATTCATGCGCGCACTGGCGGAGCCAGGTTCAATACCAGCAGCGATACCTAAGTTACGCTGAGAGATGCCGACTAGTTGTCGGGCTTGTTTGATGCGCTTAGCAACCGGGCAGGTATGGGACGTCATTAGTTAAATTCCTCGCAAAGCTTAAATTTATTATAACGGGCTCGCCTTTTATTTGCTATATTTAACTTCGCATAATGTATATTATGTTAAATTAAATATATAAAAGCGGTTTTGTCCTAACCTATAGCCACTAAGGCTCAGAATTAAATTTTAGTAAATAGTCATAGTTAACTTTGCTAAAACTAACTATATACCCCACAATACGCCGATTATGCCCACAACAGACATATAGAATGACACCCATCAATTCTCGCCACTGGATACTCTTTGCCTGCTTGTCTTTGCTTTGGGGTACTTCGTTTTTAAATATCGCGGTAAGTCTACGTTCTTTTACGCCAGAACAAATTGTTGGTTGGCGCTTAATATTGGCTGCGTTAGTTTTATTTCTAGTCATGCTATATCAGAACAAACGACTACCGGTAAAGCTTATTGAATGGGGTAAATTCGCCCTCTTTGCTTGCCTGGGTAATTTATTACCCTACTGGTTAATTGCTCACGGACAGCAAACAGTAACATCAGGTATGGCTGGTCTATTAATGGCCATTATGCCCTTAGCAACCATGTTATTAGCTCACTGGTTTATTACGGGTGAAAAATTAACTAGAAACCGGATAATTGGTTTCATAATGGGGATTATGGGTGTTGCTTTTGTATTGTGGCCAAGTCTTATTAGAGGAAACAATAGTTGGTTTGGCGCCATTATCATTCTACTGGCGGCTTTTAGTTATGCTGTTAATACTATATTACTTAGGCTACAGGCACCTCCAGATATAAGCGTGCTTAGTACTGGTATTATGATTAGTGCGGCGATTATGGGCGCGTTCATTTGGCCCGATATGTGGCTTGTTGATTGGCGAAGCGTAGCCACAGAAAGCTTAATAAGCCTTATTTGGCTTGGGTTAGTTCCAACTGGCTTGGCATCAGTTATATATTTAACCCTTGTTAAGCAAGCTGGGCCACATTTTGTTTCTAACAACAATTATATAATCCCAGTGATTGCTTATTTAGCAGGGGCTGCTTTTTTAGCCGAGCCAGTTGCTTTAGTGGATTTTATTGCTATGGCGGTTATTTTGGCTGGTATTGCTATTAGTCGTCGATAAGATTGTGCTGACGTGCAAATTGAATAATTTCTAAGTGCGTTTCCAAGTTTAATTTTTTCTGTATATTAGCCTTGTGGGTATAGATAGTTTTATGACTGAGATGCATTGAGTTGCCTACCTCTATAACACTTTTACCACGTGCCATTAGGTCAAATACCTGAAATTCACGACTTGATAACTCAGCTAAAGGATTATTTTGGTCCAACTTTGCTTTAGCCATTTCTGTACGCACACTTTCAGAAATATATGAACCACCTGCATAAGTTTCTCTAACAGCTTGCACTAGCTCTTCTGGCGCACAACGTTTGGTTAAATAGGCTTTTGCTCCAGCCTCCATAACACGGGTTGGAAAAGGTTCTGTTTCATGCACAGTTAAAGCAATAATACCTGCTTCTGGTAACCGAGCAGTGATCCGAGAAATAGCTTCAATGCCCCCAATCCCCGGCATATTTATATCCATAACCACGACATCGGGCTCTTCTTGCAAGGAAAGCTCTATGGCCTCTTCCCCACTACAAGCTTCTGCAATAACACAGATATCATTAGCGGTGCCGAGTAATTGTTTAAAGCCAGCACGCACAATGGCATGGTCATCGACAATTAAAACTCTGATATTCTGATTGCTCATTGGCTTATTCTCCCTCGGCCTTGTTATTTTCGCTTATCGATAACCAGGCTGCCTGTAAGTATACAAACATCGACCAAAGTGTTAATAAAGCAGCAATATAAAGCAAAATTAGCCCTGTCCACATATATTTATGATCTGGCAAGAAAGCTAATAGCAGCGCAATAGCAATCATCTGTGCTGTGGTTTTAATTTTTCCAATATAAGATACCGCCACATTTGCTCTTTGCCCTGCTTCAGCCATCCACTCGCGCAAGGCAGAAATAACAATTTCACGCCCAATGATGACGATAGCAGGTAAAGTTAGCCACCAAACAGCATGCACTTCCACTAATAATGTTAAAGCCACTGCTACGGTAATTTTATCGGCAACAGGATCCAGAAAAGCACCAAAGGCTGTGGTTTGATTGAGCTTTCTTGCTAAATAACCATCCAACCAATCAGTTAATGCAGCTAAGCCAAATAGAGCACAAGCAATCAAATTAGCATGGGCAATGGGAGCATAAAAGACACCAACGATTATGGGTATAAGAAGGATACGTAGAAAAGTTAATAAATTAGGTATAGTGAGCATAGAATGTAAATGAATATATAGGTGTCTATTATAGTTGGAATAATACCCGATTACGGGCTAGTCTTCACCCCGTAAAGCCTTATAAATTGAATCTGCTAATGCTTCATTAATACCCTTGACCTTACTAATTTCAGCGACACTTGCTTTTGATAGCTCTTGCACAGATCCAAACTGTAATAAAAGCGCTTGGCGTCTTTTCGCTCCAACACCTTCTATCTGTTGTAATGTTGATTTACCTCGCTTTTTACCCCGTTGCGCACGATGGCCACTAATAGCAAAACGATGACTTTCATCTCTTATATGTTGTAGTAAGTGAAGAGCTACCGATTCAGGAGGTAACGCTATCTCTGCACCACTCCAGCCCTCAATAAGCTTCTCTAAGCCGGCTTTTCTGGTTTCGCCTTTGGCAACCCCTAATAAATATACATCCTGTAACTGTAATTCAGACAACACTTCTCTAGCCTGTGTAAGTTGCCCTTTACCACCATCAATAACCAAAATATCAGGAATAACGCCGTTATTTTCTTTTAATCGGGTGTAGCGTCGCGTTAATGCTTGTGACATAGCAGCGTAATCATCGCCGGCCGTTATATCTTTAATATTAAATAAACGGTAGTCAGACTTTTTGGGGCCATTTTGATCAAACACCACACAGGAAGCAACGGTCGCCTCACCACTTGAGTGGCTGATATCAAAGCATTCAATACGCTCTGGTAATTGATCAAGTTGCAAAGCAGCCTGTAAATTATGCATACGCTTTAATTGGGTTTGCTTATTAGCTACATAACTAAGCAGTGCCTGATCTGCATTAGTTTGAGCTAACTTTAACCATTTAGCCCGTTGCCCTCTGACTTTATTCGTCAATCGATAAGGTCGATCAGTTTTACTCGCAATAGCCTCGCCTAAAGCGTTACCCTCATTTAAATCACTAGCCAAACTTTCATCAGGTATATCATGGCGCCGTCCAGTAAGGTAAAACTGACCAAGAAAAGCACTCATCAAGTCGGCTTTATCAGCGACAATAGTCCATTTTGGATAATAATTTTTACTGCCGGTAACACGGCCATTGCGAATCATTAAATGATGAACGCATTGTCCAGCAGATGACATGGCAACAGCGAAAACATCCAAATTGCCACGTTCTGAAACCACGTGCTGCTGTTCTTGCAAATGACGTAAATCAGTTAATTGATCTCTTAACACAGCTGCACGCTCGTATTCTAAAGATTCTGCCGCTGTGGTCATCTGGCCAGCAACCGCAGTTAACAAGGTTTGATTTTTTCCTTCTAAATAAAGAATAGCACTACGTACGTCCGCAGCGTAGGCTTCATTGGATATTTCGCCAGTACAAGGGCCAGAGCAACGACGTATTTGATACTGTAGACATGGGCGTTGTCGGTTCTGAAAAAAACTATCATCACACTGACGTAAACGAAATATTTTTTGCATCAAATTAAGACTTTCGCGCACAGCCCCAGCGCTAGTATAAGGGCCGAAATAGCGACCTTTTCGCTTGGGTCGACCGCGAACGTATTGTAATGCTGGATAGTCATCCTTATCAGAGACAAATACATAAGGATATGACTTATCATCGCGTAAAATAATATTATAAGTGGGTTTTAATTGCTTGATTAGGGTATTTTCTAACAGCAGCGCTTCGGTCTCACTATGGGTAATAGTGACCTCAATAGAAGCCACTTTGCTTACCATCAGTTGCGTTTTATTATCATGACTGCGGCCGCGAAAATAGCTAGTAACGCGATTTTTTAAGTTAACAGCTTTGCCTACATAGATAACCACCTGCGACGCATCCAGCATGCGATATACACCAGGTCGCGCCGGCAATTGCTGTAAAAAAGCGTCTATATCAAATGCTGTATCTGTGGCTGTTTCGGTCACTGGCAAAACCTATAAAAAGATTCTACTGCGTTTACTTTCACCCATATGAAAACGCGTAGCTTCGTTGTATATGGTTTTTATTTGTTCATGGGTATCAGCAGTAATACCAGCTCCATGAGAAAGAGATACCTCCATATATACCCCTATCTCAGCATAGTAATAAAGCCGTCCATTAAATGACTGGGCACGCTTCAGTTTACTAAAAGCTATTTGCGCACCATTAACTAAAATGTGGTTAATATCCGTATTCATTATGCAGGCAACTGTTTAGTTTAATTACTTTGTATTCTACCCTATTCTAAGCAACTGCCAAAAGGCATGATTTGAGTCGATACAAAAGAAAAATTCAAATAGTAATATTTAGCTAACCAAATTAAGAAACCTGACTAATTGGTCAAAATAACTGGTTTGGCTATTTTTGGATGCGTATAATAAAAACTACCTAAACTAATAAAAGATCATCTTATGAGTATAAACTACGAACAAGCCATCTTAGTGCATGAAGAAGCCGATCAATTGATTACCGGTGAGCAAATAGCTACGGCCATTGATACTATGGCAAGCCAAATAACAGATGCTATGTCTGAGGATATGCCTTTAGTACTCTGTGTGCTTAATGGTGGCCTAATTCCTATGGCGCAATTATTACTAAAATTACAATTTCCCTTAGAAACAGATTACTTACATGCGACACGCTACGGCAAAAAAACGGTAGGGACTAATTTATCCTGGTTAGCTCGCCCCAGTGTAGACTTTAAAGATCGTACTATTTTGGTAGTAGATGATATCTTTGATGAAGGTCATACCTTAGCGGCTATTTGTGAATATTTGCAAGAAGCAGGTGCTAAGAAGGTTTATGCCGCTGCTTTACTAAACAAATTACATAATCGCAAAGTAGAGTACCGCCCTGATTTTATTGGTTTAGATGTGGAAGATCGTTTTGTGTATGGTTTTGGTATGGACTATCACGGCTATTTCCGTAATGTAGATGGTATTTATGCAGTAAAAGGCTTATAAGCAGGGTTTAAATTGCCAAGCCTTGCACAAAAAAAAGCAGCCACAATTGGGCTGCTTTTTTTGGTTTAAGTTTTAGCGCTTATTGTTGAGCTTAAAAACGCTCTACTTCAGCTTTACTATTAAGCTCAGCTTCAAAGGCAACAATATCAGACTGCCCTTGGATATTGGACAATGCCTGAGCCAGAGATAAGCGTTGATCTTCACCAAGATCATCCGTATTGCCATCAGTCACATCACGTAAACGGATAATAGATATATCCCCAGTAAAGTCTAAGCTAGTACCAAATACGTCACCCTGTTGAGGACGTGGCAATTTAAAAGCTGCTTGGGTAAGCATAGGACTAACATCAGTACTAAATCGGGCTAATTCATCAAAGCTCTGCCACTCAGTTTGGGTCTGAGCAGCGATTGCCTCCACATTAGCACCACCGTTAAGCTGTGCAACATAATTATCAGCAACTAGCTGTAGATCTTCTAAAGCTTGTTGTTGTGCAAGTTGCAAACGAATACCCTCGCTAACTTCTTCTAGTTCTAATGGTGCAGATGGCTTGTGTTGCAAAAGGCGAACAACCAATAATTCGTCAGAGGATAATTCAATCACTTCTGAATTATTTTTTTCAACTAACACTTCGTCAGCAAACGCCGTATCAGCAACTCGCTGACCAACTTCACCGAACTCTTCCGCACCAGAGCGGCCAAACCATGCCGATTGTTTGATTTCGAGGTCAAATTCAGCACTTAATTCTTGCAGGTCTGAGGACGAAAAGGCAATATCAGCAAAGCTTTCACTGGCAGCTACATACAAGGCTTCAGCACCTTGAGATTGCAGGTTCGCCTTGATGCTATCTTTTTGCTCGGCAAAAGATGGATAACTAGATTCTACGATTGATTGTAACTTAATTATTTGCACACCGAATTGTGTTACAACAGGTTTAGAATAGTTACCTTCTTGCAAAGCCAAGAGTGTTTCGTCAAAGGTGCCACCAAAGTCACCTGCCAAAACAATACCCAATGAACCACCATCATTAGCAGTGCCAGTATCCTGGGAGAAGTCAGCAGCAACCTGAGCAAAATCAGTGCCCTTCTCTAGAGCCTGATAAGCCTGTTCAGCTAACGCCAATGCTTCGGCTTCAGTCTGCTCAGTATTGACGTTAAACAGGATATGCGCAACCTCTCGTTCAGCTTCAGCAACGAATTGCTGCTGAGATTCATTATAGGCTGCTTCTATGTCTGCATCAGTTACATTAACTTGGCTAGTAAACTGATCTTTATTTAGCAGTACATATTCCACTTGCATTTGTTCAGGGGATATATAACGGTCTTGATTATCAGCAAAATGATTAGCTATTTTCTCAGCTGAAATTTCTGTATTTTCTAACTGTTGGGCAAAGGACAAAACTAGAGTATCAATGGAACGTGTTTGACCATCCAGCTTGGCAATTAAATTAACTTGTTCAGGTAAGCTAAATGCGGTTGCCGTAACACCTTGATTAATTTGATTTAACAAATTGTTTTCAATTAACTGTTGTTTATAAGTATTTGCTGTTAAGCCAGCACCACCGATCAAACTTTGAAAGCGCTGTAAATCAAATTTGCCATCAACTTGAAACTCTGGCGTATCCACTATGATCTGATCAACGGAACTGGTACTAAAGGCCATAGAAGATTCTGCAGCAAGCTGTAAGAAAATTTCTTGTTTAATAAGTTGCTCAAGGGTATTAGCTTGAATCATCTGCATATCAAGTGTAACCGGATCTAAATCCGGATTATTGATCAACAATTGTCGACGATTTAATTCACTCTTTTGAGCAACTTTTTGCAAACTAATATCTTTGCCATTAACTGTAGCAGGTGCACCACTATCAGCAGAAAAGGTAAATAGAGAATCAGCTCCCCAGATGACGAAGGTAAAAGCAATAAGACCTACCAGAATTTTTGATACAAGCCCTTGGGCATTATCACGAATACTTTGCAGCATGAAATTGGTATCCATACACCTTATTAAGGTGACTATCAGTACTGACTTGCTGTTGGTCAGTTTATAATATTTATAACAAAAAACGCATTCCTGAGAATGCGTTTTGTATTATGCAATTTGCTCCACAATTGAGGCGCAAAATAGCATTTTCTGTTCGTACAGAAAGTTAAATTAGTTTACAGCGTCTTTTAACGCCTTACCAGCTTTGAAGCTTGGAATGTTAGCTGCAGCTATCTGAATAGTTGCACCAGTTTGTGGGTTACGA
>DNNY01000173.1:0-284 GCA_003497765.1 Oceanospirillaceae bacterium | reverse complement strand
CACCAGTTTGTGGGTTACGACCAGCGCGAGCAGCACGGGCTTTTACAGAAAAGGTACCGAAGCCTACCAAAGAAACAGACTCACCGTCTTTCAGTGCACCAGTTACGGCATTGATTACGGCATCCAGTGCGCGGCCAGCAGCAGCCTTAGAAAGGTCAGCTTCTTGAGTGATTGCGTCGATTAGTTCAGATTTGTTCACATTAATCCCCTTTGATGGTGTATATAGTTTGTGCCTTGCGTTAAATACCAGACAAGTTAGTAATATCTTGCTTATTGTTGTTATT
>DNNY01000008.1 GCA_003497765.1 Oceanospirillaceae bacterium | reverse complement strand
GGTCCCTTTGGTGAATTCTTTGCTAAGGAATCCGATAATGAGATGGTCTTTATCGGTGGTGGTGCTGGTATGGCGCCCATGCGCTCACATATCTTCGATCAGCTTAAGCGTTTGAATTCTACCCGAAAGATTTCCTTCTGGTATGGCGCTCGTTCAATGCGTGAAGCTTTCTATTCTGAAGAGTATGATCAGTTGCAAGCGGATAACGATAACTTTGAGTGGCACTTAGCTTTGTCAGATCCCCAGCCTGAAGATAATTGGGACGGTTTGACTGGCTTTATCCACAATGTATTGTACGAACAATATCTTAAGGATCATGAAGCACCTGAAGATTGTGAATACTATATGTGTGGGCCCCCGATGATGAACGCGGCAGTTATCGCTATGCTTAAAGATCTTGGTGTTGAAGACGAAAACATTATGTTGGATGACTTTGGCGGCTAGGCTTAACAATGTGGCACCCAAGGGTGCCACTTTGCGTTTAGGAAGGCTCGGCCTATTTAGCCTGATAATGGTATGGTTGACGGCTTGCTCTACAACAGAGCAGGAGCAACTGAAAACCGTTACAGGTCTCGCTATGGGGACCAGTTACAGTGTTAAGTGGTTGCCCGTTGATAGTGCTGCAGAGGCAGATTACGCTAATCAAATCAATACCTTGATTCGCCAAATTGAAGGTACTATGTCGACTTATATGGACGCCTCAGATTTATCTGGCCTAAATGGAGCGCCAGCTGGTATCTGGCATAGTGTGCCTGCTGAAATGGCGAGCCTTATAACTGAATCTCAATCGATTAGTAAAAGTACCAATGGTGCTTTTGATATTACCATTGGTCCAGTAGTGGATTTATGGGGGTTCGGTCCTGATCCAAAACCGGATACCATTCCATCTGCAGAGCAGTTAGAGGCTTTGCGGCCGCTGGTTGGTTATCAACAAATTGAGGTGCGTCAGAACCCACCCGCTGTAAGAAAGGCTAGGGCCAACGCCATTGACCTGTCTGCTATTGCTAAAGGGTATGCTGTGGATCGTGTGTCTATATGGCTACAAGAGCAGGGTATAGAGCACTTTATGGTGGAAATTGGGGGTGAGATACGCACGCAGGGTGAAAAGCCTAAGCAGCAACCCTGGCGTATTGCCATAGAATCTCCTGGTGAGCTAGCGCAAAGCGTTTTTGAAGTAGTAGAAGTGGTTGATCGTGCTTTGGCTACATCAGGTAATTATCGCAATTATTACGAAGAAAATGGCATTCGCTATGCCCATACATTGGACCCCCAAACATTACAACCAGTGCGCCATAAATTGGCCTCGGTAACGGTGATGGCGGAAAGCGCTGCGCGTGCCGATGCACTGGCCACGGCGTTAATGGTGTTAGGTGAGGATCAAGGCGTGGCATGGGCGACCATGAATAATGTGCCAGCCTATTTTATAATATGGCAAGATGGTCAATTTGTCGCCCGCCAAACGGCTGGCTTTGAAGCGTTTATTCAGCCTTAAAACAAGCTACAGATACAGCATTAGTAGGGTTAAGTTTGTCTCCACAGTTGGTGAGGAAATAATATGGAAACCATGATTTTAACGTTTATTATTTTACTAATATTGGTTGCTGGCATGGCGATTGGAGTGATGATGGGGCGTAAACCCATTTCAGGTTCCTGTGGGGGTATGTCGGCACTTGGTATGGATGTTGCCTGTGATATTTGCAAAGGTGATCCAGAGGTCTGTGAGACAGAACAACAAAAGGCTATCAAAGCAGAACAAAAAGCGGCGTCACTTGGTTATGACGCGAGTAAATAGTGTTGATTTGACATGCTATTTATTGAGAACTTATAGAAAATAGTTATGAGCAAAGAGAAAATCGTGGCTGACTATAATTATGATTTAGTTGTTTTAGGTTCTGGGCCTGCCGGGGAGGCCGCTGCAATTAACGCAGCTAAAATAGGCAAAAAAGTCGCTGTGGTTGAAGCTCGTGAGCAAGTCGGTGGTGGTTGTGCCCATAAAGGCACTATCCCTTCTAAAGCCTTACGACACGAAGTGAAACAAATTATTCACTTTAATACTAATCCTATGTTCCGGGTTATAGGTGAGCCCAAAAATTTCTCTTTTCCCAAGGTCATGGCTGTCGCCAGCGAGGTGATTGCCAAACAGGCTATGTTACGCACTCAATTTTATGCCCGTAACAGAGTTGATGTGTTTTTTGGTGCTGCTAAATTTATTGACGCAAATAATGTGTTGGTACAAACCAAAAACCAAGCCGAGCACGAAATCTTACATTTTGAACAAGCCGTTATTGCCACTGGCTCCAGTCCATATGAGCCTGCTGATGTTGATTTCTCTCATCCGCGGGTATATAGCAGTGATACGATTCTCAATTTACAACACACGCCACGCAATATGATTATCTATGGGGCAGGTGTTATTGGTTGTGAATATGCGTCTATTTTTGCTGGCCTCGGGGTGAAGGTAGAGTTAATTGATACACGGGCTAACTTACTAGAATTTCTTGATGTGGAAATTTCTGATGCCTTAAGCTACCACCTACGTAATAATGGTGTGCGTATTCGTCATAATGAAATATATAAGGAAGTTGTCTGTGACGATCAATCCGTTATTTTACATTTAAAATCGGGCAATAAGTTAAGAGCAGAAGCCTTATTATGGTGTAATGGTCGCACCGGTAACACAGCTGATTTAGGTCTAAAGAATATTGGTTTGGTAACCAATAAACGTGGTCAAATTGATGTAAATAAGCGTTACAATACCAGTGTGCCTAATATATCCGCAGCTGGGGATGTAATTGGTTGGCCTAGTTTGGCTTCTGCGGCTTTTGACCAAGGTCGTTCTGCCGCTTCTGATCTCTGTGGTGGTAAAGATTTCCGATATGTAGATGATGTGCCAACAGGTATTTATACAATTCCTGAAATTAGCTCGATTGGTGCCACAGAAGAACAACTGACGGCAGAGCAAGTTCCCTACGAAGTGGGGCAAGCTTTCTTTAAAGATATTGCTAGGGCTCAAATTTCAGGTGAAGTAGTGGGTATGTTAAAAATCCTTTTTCATCGTGAAACCTTCGAAATTTTGGGAATTCATTGCTTTGGTGACCGCGCTTCTGAGATTATTCATATTGGGCAAGCTATAATGAATCAAGAAGGTAGTGCCAATACTATAGAATATTTTGTCAACAATACCTTCAATTACCCGACTATGGCCGAGGCCTATAGGGTGGCAGCGCAGCTTGGATTAAACCGGGCGCGCTATGTAAATAAATAATAATTAAGCTCGGCAATACCGGGCTTGTGGTTTCTTTATGTACCAGTCATTAGCCCTAACCATTGGACTTCGATACACCCGTGCCAAGCGGCGTAACCACTTTATTTCCTTTATTTCACTGATTTCTATGTTGGGTCTGATATTGGGGGTAGCGGTGTTGATTATCGTCTTGTCGGTAATGAATGGATTTGACCGTGAATTGCGCCAAAGGATTTTGGGTATGGTACCTCACGCCATGGTGCAAACAACTGACCCGATAATGGATTGGCAAAGTCTAGCCGCCCAAGTAACAAACCACCCAGAGGTGACAGGGGCAGCGCCCTTTGTGCATGGCCAGGGTATGTTTACTTATAAAGGTAGAGTGCAGCCAGTGATGTTCCATGGCATTTTACCTGCCGCAGAAAAACAAGTTTCTATTTTGCCAGAGCATATGCATACAGGCTCTTTAGATAGCTTGCAGGCGGGTGATTTTAATTTGGTTATGGGTGATATATTAGCCCGGAATATGGGCCTCAAAGTAGGTGATAAGGTCACCCTGATTATGCCTGAGGCTAGCCTAACCGTGGCTGGCATTGTTCCACGCTTAAAACGTTTTACCTTAACTGGTATCTTTAAAGTGGGGGCTGAATTGGATGCTAGCTTAGCTATTATGCATATGCAGGATGCTAGCCGACTTAAGCGCTTGGGCGGGGGTGCCGAGGGTATACGCTTACAACTAGATGATCTATTTACTGCCCCAGCAGTAGTAACCGCTGTTGCGGATTCTTTAAATGGCGATTATTGGACCAGTGACTGGACCCGTACTCATGGTAATTTGTTCCAAGCTATCCAGATGGAAAGGCGCATGCTCGCTTTATTATTAACCCTTATTGTTGCTGTAGCGGCATTTAATATTGTTTCTACACTAGTGATGCTAGTAGTGGATAAACAGGCTGATATCGCTATTTTACGCACTCTAGGGGCCACGCCAAGGGATATTATGGGTATCTTTATCGTACAAGGTTTGGTGATAGGCTTATTTGGTATCTTGGTGGGGGTTTTATTAGGCTTATTAGTAGCGCTTAATATTACCGAATTAGTTGCTTGGTTAGAGCAGTTATTTGGCTTTAAAGTACTTAGTGCGGATGTTTACTTTATTAGCTATTTCCCATCTCAGGTTAAACTAGACAATATTGTATTGATTGCTGGTGGGTCCTTAATACTGACTTTGTTAGCAACCTTGTACCCAGCTTGGAAAGCGTCTCGGGTGGAGCCTGCGGAGGCATTACGCTATGAGTAACACTATTTTGCAGGCTCAAGCAGTCAGCAAAGCCTTTGCCGATGCCGATAGATCTATCCGGGTATTAGAAGATTTAAACTTTAAACTAGCAGCCGGCACCAGTGCTGCTATTATTGGTGCTTCAGGCTCTGGAAAAAGTACTTTGCTGCAATTATTGGCTGGATTAGATCAACCAGACAGTGGCCAAATAGAGGTGGCTGGCCGATCATGGCATGGCATGTCGGCAGCGCAAAGTGCCCATTGGCGCAACCAACATTTAGGTTTTGTATTCCAATTCCATCATCTATTAGCCGAGTTTAGTGCCTTAGAAAATGTGGCTTTCCCTGCCATTATGGCTGGGCAAAAGCCTAGTGAAGCGAATAAAACTGCTAGTCAATTATTAACAGAACTGGGTTTGCAAGAACGTATTAATCATCGGCCAGCTGCACTATCTGGCGGCGAGCGTCAGCGTGTAGCTATTGCCCGCGCTCTAGTAAATAAGCCAGTATGTGTATTAATGGACGAGCCTACAGGTAATCTTGATCAGGCCAATGCGCAACAGGTTTTAAGTCAATTGCAATTGGTAAAGGAACAATTTGATACGGCTTTTGTGATTGTTACTCATGATGCCACCATAGCCCAGCAGCAAGATCAGCAATGGCAACTGCAAGACGGTGGACTGCACAGCTTATCCGTCTAGTTATCTTCGTCTATCCGTCGAATGCGCCAGGTTTTACGTACCTTCCAAACCCAGAAGCGATTTACCACTACATAGCCCAATATAGAACCAACAATGGCACAGATCAATGCGCCAAGTAAAAATGGTTGCCATATTTCTTCTAGGCGGCCATAAAACCAACTGATTGATAACTCAAATAATGGGTTTCGGACTTCCTCACCCATGACCCAACTACCTAACTTATATTGAAATAAATACAGTGCTGGCATGGTAAGGGGATTACTAATCCATACTAAGGCTACCGAGATAGGCAGGTTGGCAGCGCAAAGATAAGCTATATACGCAGCAAGTACCATCTGAAAGGGTATAGGCAACATGCTACAAAATAAGCCAATAGCAAATGCTTTAGCGATGTTTATGCGTTTATAGCTCCAAATATCCGGTTTATGTAATAAACCATTAAGCCAGCTCAAAGCACTTTTTTGCGCCAGCTTTTGTGGAGGAGGGCTAATTTTTTTAAAAAATTTACGAGGCATGGAAACCACTTACTGCCAGTGAGGGGCTATTATGCCTTGCCCAGTGCTGCAAGCCAAGCCACATGTGTATAAATATTTTGTAAAGCAACTAAACTGAATGCTTTGTAATCCAGTTAGATTTGAAGTTTGCCAAGGAGTGGCGAGATGCGGGTTTTTATCTGTGGATGTTTTTTGTTATGGCTACTGGCATGGAGTCAGTTGCAATGGTGGCAGTGGTGGGGGCTTTGTGCTGGCCTACTGCTAATTCTAGCTTATAAAGCCTCCCTTAGAAATCACCAACAAATTCTTATGCTTTTGCTAGGCATATTTCTTATGGCTTTGGTCGCTTATCTTATGGCCTTAAAGCATGGCCAAAAACAACTACCATGGTACCTTCATAAACAACCATTATTGGTGTCTGGTTGTTATGAAATACTGCACAAAAACCAATTTCCTTTGCAATTGCATCTGTATCAACCCAGAGTGATGTCACAGCTGACTAGTGAAAGTGTTACTAAAGTATGGCAACAGCATAGCCTAGGGTCAGGTTATTTAAAGCTAAGTATTTATGATGCTGATTTAATAAAGGCCTTAAAGAATCGCACCAAAGGTGCGCTGGTGGCCATGGTGAAAGTGAAAAAGCCACGCAATTATTTAAATCCAGATGGCTTTGATTATGTCCGCTGGGCCCAGTCGCAAGGACAGTTAGCCAGTGGCTATATTAAAAATGAGTTAACGACATGGAATGCTTGTCATAAGCCAGGTTTCAATTGGCTAAATAGAGGACAACAGGGCTTTTTACAAGCTTTAGAAGACATCCCTCATAAGGGTATGGGGGTGCATTTATGGGCAGCACTGACGGCTGGCTATACTGGTGGGCTGGAAAGTAAAGATTGGCAAGTTCTACATCGCACTGGGACTACACACTTATTGGTCATATCTGGCTTGCATATTGGTTTAGTGGCTGGACTCTTTATGGGCATCAGTCGTGGCTTGTTACGCTTATTCAAACAGCCACAAAATCATGCTTTAGCTATTTGGATAGCTTGGGCTGTTGCTTTGAGCTATGCCCTGTTTAGTGGTTGGGGGCTACCAGCACAAAGAGCCATGATCATGCTGTCTGCGGTTATGTTGGTTAATCGCTTGGGGCTAGCATGGACTATTTGGCAGCGTTTACTGTTGGCCTGGAGCGTGACCTTATTATTACAGCCCAATAGTCTATATAGCCCAGGCTTTTGGTACTCTTACCTAGCAGTGGCTAACTTGGCTTTGGTATGGCGTGGACATACGTTTAAGGCTTGGTATATGTGGGTATGGCAGTTGATATTAAGCCAGCTCGCTTTACTCGCTATTTTAGCGCCGGGGATAGGGTTTAGCACTGGTGGCTTAAGTCTTGTCGGTCCTCTAATCAATTTATTGCTGATTCCCTTGTTTGGTTTGTTTATCGTACCTATGTTGCTGATGGCCAGCCTGCTATTATTTTGTTTGGGGCCGCATCAAAGTGTTATGTGCTATATGGCAATAGCTATGGATGGACTTTGGCAGTGGTTACAGTGGTTAGCTAGTTGGCCCTATGCCATGCTCAATGTTGGGCATTGGCCAATGGCAGTGTGGATATTATGGATAGTGCTAGGGATACTGTTCTTGCTGTGCCGATGTTATTGGTATGCTGCCCTTGGTCTCTTAGGTGTTATTTTTCTGCAACCCATAAAAGCGTCCCAGCAAATCACGGTATTTGATGTGGGCCAGGGCTTATCAGTATGGTTACAAGCCGCTGAGTATAATTTTATCTATGATTTAGGTGATCGCCCCAGTAATAGTTTTAATTTACTCCAAGCAGTCGTTTTGCCAGCCCTTTATCAAGCGGGTGTAGCCTCTTTAGATCGTGTTTATATTGGTCACTGGGATCGCGATCATAGTGGCGGCTTACCTGCCCTTGTTAGCCCTTATGAGAATATAACCGTAGGACAATGGTGGTTGCCTCGGGAACGCCATAAAGAGCTCGAGCAATATATCCCGGCTAATGCCCATATTAAGCGCTGCCAGACTACATCATGGCAAACCATTGGCGATATACGTTTACGCCATCTAAGCCTCCAGCAGGCAACATTAGCAGGCAATAATGCTTCATGTGTATTACAGGTTGAACTACAGGGGAAACGCATTCTATTTACAGGAGATATTGAAAAAATAGCGGAGCGCAAATTAGTGGCTTTACATGGCCATGAGTTACGGAGTGATATTCTTATTGCCCCTCATCACGGTAGCCGTAGTTCGTCGTCTTCCTTATTTTTATATACCGTAGCACCACGCATGGTGATTATTTCTGCTGGTTATCAAAATCGTTTTGGCCACCCTCATCAAGACGTACTGGCGCGTTATTGGCAACAGGATATAACTTGGTATAACACCGCTTTACATGGCCAGATTCGACTATCTTTTTCACCTGCGGGTGAACTGCTTGTGAGACATGCATATTATTAGCTAGCAGGCTATAATTCCTTTTTATCAGTGGGTTTTTAGGGTACAAGGCGAATATGTCTGAAGGTTTAATTAAGGCTTGGTATCGAGGCGCATGGTGGTTATGGGTGTTATGGCCAGTTAGCCTTATTTACAGAGCCTTCAGACAAGTTTTAGTGGCCTTGAGCGCGCCCCCAAAACCTAACCCCATACCATTACTTGTGGTGGGCAATATTAGCTTAGGTGGTACTGGCAAGACACCCGTTGTACAAGCCCTGGTGCGTCAATTGACACAGCGTGGTGTTCGCTGCGCCATTATTAGTCGTGGCTATGGAGGGCAGGTAGGCCTGGGTCCGAAATTAGTAATGGCAAAGGATAGTCCAGTCAGTGTGGGTGATGAGCCTTATTTGCTTTGGCAAACTACACAAGTCCCCGTTGTTGTGGGCAGTGATCGCCAAGGGGCAATAAAGCTGTTGGCTAATGAATATGATCTGGATCTGATTATTAGTGATGATGGCCTGCAAAACTTGGCTATTAAGGGTGATATTGAGTGGTTATTAATTGATGGCCACAGGGGGTTAGGTAATGGTCAATGTCTGCCTATGGGGCCATTGCGTGAAACACCTCATCGCCTTAATAGTGTTGACGCTGTTATGGTTGTTGGTGGCCAAACAGGCACTATGCCAAAAGGTGTTGCTGCCAGCAGTAAATCGGTTATTTATATTACCCCACAATTAACCCAACTGAGACAGCTGCATGACAATGCAGAGGCATCTTGGCCAGACCATGATAGTCCAGTAAAAGCCCTGGCTGGTGTGGGTAACCCCCAACGTTTTTTTGCCGATCTGGCCGCTAAAGGTATACGGGTTGAACCATTTGCCTTTGCCGATCACCACCAATTTACCCCACAGGATTTGGCACCTTTTTATGGTATGACCCTGATTATGACAGCTAAGGATGCCGTTAAATGCCATGCTGTGGCAGATTCTCAACTGCAGCAATGGTATTATGCTGAACAGACAATTGAATTACCCGAGGCGGCTTTGCAAGCGGTCTTAGACAAATTAGATTTAACTGGAAAACAAGATCATCATGGATAAACAATTATTAGAAGTTTTGGCATGCCCTGTTAGCCATGCAGGCCTTGAATATAATGCCGACAACAATGAACTTATTTGTCGGGTGAGTAAATTAGCTTATCCAGTGCGTGAAGGGATTCCGGTATTATTAGAAACAGAAGCCCGTGATCTGACTAGTGACGAATTAGCCGCTTTAAACGATTAGGAGGCTTATATAGATAGCAAAATGATGAAAATATTATTTGTTTGTCTAGGTAATATCTGTCGTTCGCCAGCTGCAGAGGCGACCTTTCGTCAATTATGCCAGCAACAGGGCACTGAGCAACGGTTTACTTGGGATTCAGCTGGTACAGCGGCTTATCATATAGGTAAAGCGCCCGACAAGCGTATGTGTGCGGCTGCAAAGGCGCGGGGAATGGCTATGGATGACTTACGGGCGCGCCAGGTAAAGGTTAGTGACTTTTACGAGTACGATATGATCATGGCTATGGATAAAAGCAACATGGCTAATCTTTTATCCATGCGTCCAGTTGATAGCAGTGCTGATGTAAAGCTGATGCTTGACTATATTGATAGTGGGCAAGCAGAAGTACCAGATCCTTATTATGGTGATGAAGATGGTTTCTATGAGGTTTTGGATCTGCTAGATACTGCTTGTCGCAACTTACATAATAAGTATTGTTAGCTGTTACTGCTAAACTAGCTTAGAGTATGGAACTTACCTTGAATAATCCCGCAGATACTGATTGGGCACCCCAAACTAAGGTTGATTTACAAGCTTTCAATACCTTGTCATTGCCAGCACAAGCGGCATTTTATTGTCAGTTGCAACAAATCTCAGACCTCTTTGCCGCTCAGCAGTATTGCCAAGCTCAGGAGCTTAATTGGATGCTCCTTGGTGGGGGGTCTAATGTGGTGCTTACGGATGATTTTAATGGTCTTGTCATGCATATGCAGTTATCGGGTAAAAATTGGCTAACTCCAGAGCAATTACATCATCCACCAGCCGTTGATGATGATAACTTAGTCTATTTGTCTGTTGGGGCAGGTGAACATTGGGATGAATTGGTGGCTTGGAGTCTTGACCAAGGAGCTTATGGCTTACAGAACTTATCTTTAATTCCTGGTTTGGTGGGAGCTGCGCCAATTCAGAATATTGGCGCCTATGGTGTTGAGTTGGCCCATGTTTTACATGAAGTGATGGTGTTTGATTTTGCTACAGGTAAACAGTTTAGTTTGTCGGCCGAGCAATGTGAATTAGCCTATCGTGACAGTATATTTAAGCGCCAATCGAACTGGCTAGTGGTTAATGTCACTTTAGCATTGAGCAGAAAGCCGCAAATCCAAATTGACTATGGTGATATTGCTGCTCACTTAGAGGCCACGGTGTCTATTCCTAGTGCGCAAATCACACCCCAGCAGGTACGTGATGCCGTTATCGCAATTCGCAGACAAAAATTACCTGACCCTGCCAATATTCCAAATGTGGGTAGTTTTTTTAAAAATCCTGTTGTGAGTATAGATAAAGCAGAACAAATACGCTCGCAATGGCCGCAACTAGTAGCCTATAAACAAACCAATCAACAGGTCAAAATAGCCGCTGGTTGGTTAATTGATCAGTTAGGTTGGCGTGGCTATAACAAAGCTGGTGTGGGTGTGCACAAGCACCAGGCTCTGGTACTTGTGCAATTGGCTAACTCACCTAATAAGTCGACTGGCCTTGAACTATTAAACTTAGCCCAGCAAATACAAGCTGATGTTGAACGCCACTTTGGCATTCGTTTAGCTGTAGAACCGCGATTATTTGCCAATACAGGTGAAATAAGTATTGATGCTATTTAGTAACTGAACAAAAAAATCCCCGCATTTAGCGAGGATTTTTTAGATCAAAACTTGCCTTTCTATTATGTGTTATCAGAGATAAAAGCCAATAGATCTGATTTTGATAAAGCACCGACCTTAGTACCGGCCACTTCACCTTTATCAAATAGCATCAAGGTTGGAATGCCACGAACACCAAAACGCCCAGCGATTTCAGTGTTTTCGTCAACATTAATCTTACATACCTTGACGTTGCCAGCAAATTCAGCGCCAACTTCTTCTAGAACAGGGGCAATCATCTTACAAGGGCCACACCAAGGCGCCCAAAAATCCAATAATACAGGGATATCTGAATTGATTACATCTAGATCAAAAGAGGCATCCGTTACTGCCACTGTGTTCTCGCTCATGGTTATCTCCTAATGTGCTCGCAATTGCGTCAATAATAGTGCTAATGATACGTGTTTTTTATAAAAAACTCAGCTCTATTTTGGCGCTTTTATAGACTTTTTGTCGATAAGTTTACGCATTAATTACTTGCTGCTGTGTTAGGGGCTTATGAATTATATAAAACACTCTAAAACACAATAGGATAGCCGCACAGCTTAAGCCAAATATAATACCTATCCAGAAGCCCTGGGCACCTAGGGCTGGTAATAAAATGTCAGTTAAGCCCAATATATAGCCTAAGGGTAGGCCGATTAGCCAGTAGGATATTATGATCATAAGCATCGGCCATTTAGTGTCTTTGTAGCCACGTAAAATACCAGCACCTGCAACTTGGATCGCATCAGATAGCTGAAACATAGCAGCTAAGAAAAATAGGCTTATAGCCACATCAATAACAGCCTGATCTTGGGTATAAATACGGGCGATCAAATCGGGGAAGGATAGCATTAGGCTGCAGGTAGCAGTGGCCATAACGAGAGCCAATGTGGAACCAATAACGACTAGCTGTTTTGCTGCTTGGGCATTACCTGATCCTACAGCATGGCCAACACGAATAGTTAAAGTGATGCCAATGCTCATGGGTAGCATAAAACATAAAGAGGTAAAATTAAGCACTAATTGATGGCCAGCCACCACAGTAGCGCCTAAGGGGGCTAAAAACAAAGCCACAATAGCAAACATGGTGGCTTCAATAAAAATAGAAATGCCAATGGGAACGCCTACCTTTAATAGTTGTTTTATGGCCTTAAATTGGGGCCAATATAAGCGTTCGAAGAACCCATAATGACGATAAGCAGGTCGCCAAAAAATATAGCCAGCCATGCCTAAAGTAGCAACCCAAGCACTAATGGTGGTAGCCCAGCCACAACCAACGCCTCCCATAGCGGGAAGGCCAAACTTGCCATAGATAAGAATATAGTTGATGGGTATATTGATCATCACTCCCAAAAGACCAAAATAAACCATAGGCTTAGTAATACCCAAGCCTTCACTAAAGCTGCGCAAGGATTGCATTAAGGTAATGGCGGGTAGGGCAAAAGCGACAGCAAATAGATAATCTAAGGCTATATCGCGAACTTCGCCAGTTATTAGCAATAAGTCAAATATAGGTACCACAAAACGTAGCAATAAAATACCTAGTAAGCCAAGGCTAATGGCTAGCCATATTGATTGTTGCACAATAGGGCCAATATGTAGCAGCTGTTTAGCGCCAAAAGCTTGTGCAACACTCGGCGTGGTGGCCATGATAACGCCAACGACAAAAATCATTAGGGGGAAAAGGGTACTGCCACCAATGGAAACACCAGCCAGGTCAACAGCAGAATATTGCCCAGCCATAATGGTGTCTACCACCGTTGAGCTTAAGTGGAGTATCTCAGCCAATAGTATGGGTGAAGCGAGTTTAATAAAGCTTCGCCACTGGGAGGCATCCTTAAAGGTTGTTGTTATAATAGACATAAATAGGGGTGGACAGAAGAGAATAAAGCAGTATAGCCCCTCAATCATATTGATGCATTAAAAACTAATGGAAGAAAATGTCTTACGGTTGATTAGCTTATTTAACAGCTTATTTGCCCAAACTTATAATACGCAATTAATTGCTGGTACAGATGAACCAGTCTATTTGCCAGCCAATGACCAAGTTGCATATCACCAATTGGTGTTTGCCCATGGGCACTTTGCCAGTGTGTTACATGAAGTAGCCCATTGGTGTGTCGCAGGACCTGAGCGACGTTTGTTAGAGGATTTTGGCTATTGGTATCGTCCAGATGGGAGAACAGCGCAACAACAAGCTGAATTTGAGCAGGTTGAAGTTAAACCACAAGCCCTAGAATGGATTTTTGCTCGCGCTTGTCAGCGTCAATTCCATGCTAGTGCAGATAATTTGTCTGGTACCAAGACAAATGATCGGCCATTTAGAATGGCGGTAGCGAAACAAGCCCGTACTTATGTTCAACAAGGCCTGCCGGAACGCGCAGAACTATGGGCGCAAGCTTTACAAAAAGAATTTGGTGGACAGATCAAACACCAAGACTTTTACTGGCCTGATGAGCTTCCAGGCAAATAATGCCATGCTGTTTTGCTATACAAGCGAAGTCTATAAGTTATCTTGAAGTTGCAAAGCTATATCTGTTGCTGATGTGTTATGGGGTATGGTCGTCAGCAGTTTGCCTTGTTGATCGATCAAGTAGATGCGTGATGTATGATCTACTGTGTAGGCTAGGGCAGAATCTGCTAAAGGAATATGGCGAAAGTAAGCGCCATATTGTTTTGTGAGCCTTTCAAGATAGGCTAGATCCCCAGTTAAGCCCTTCATAGTAGGATAAAAATAGGCTGTATAAGCGGCCATATTTTCAAAACTATCGCGCTCCGGATCAACACTGATAAATAATGGTTGGATTTGATCTTGTTGCTTTGGATCAAGGCTTCTTATGGCGGCTGCCATAGAAGCAAGGGCAGTTGGACAGGCATCAGGACAAGACAGAAAACCAAAGTATAGAGCCACTAATTTGCCTTGGTAGTCACTTAAACGTACCTCGCCATCAATACTGCTTAGCACAAACTCGCCACCTAATCCTGAGGTCGCTGTTGAAGCGTCCTCTTGCTGCATACTTTGCTGGGCAAGCCATAGTCCGGCTGCGAAAAACAGCCCTAGGAAGATAATATAAATCAGCTTTGCTTGCCTACTCATAGTATTAATCCTCGATATCCTGCGCGCTGGAGGTGAAATAAAAATCACCACTATAGGGGGGTAATAAGCTCACCTGCCAAATCATACCGGCATCTGTATTGCAGCTTGGCAAGGGTGTATTCGCTTGCCAACTCTGATCACTCTGACGTTCAAAATCAAGGTCAAACTGCCCCATATACATATTTACCCCAGTAATGCGTGCCTGCATATCTACAGCCGATGTTGCCCCGGTAACAGCGAGTTTAATATTTGCTGGGGTAATAACCTTGTTGCCTAGGGATGAAGTGACGCGCATGTTAATGGCTTGATTACCATTTACTGAGCCACACCATTGTTGACTAGCGTCACAAAGTGTTTGTGCTGGAGGTGTCGATATGCTTGACTGATGCCACTGCTGAGCCACAATAAAGCCCATAAAACTACCAATACAGGCTATTAATATAAGGCGTAAAACGACAACTTTATGCATCGTCACTAGTTATCCATGATCTCGATAGGGGTTAGCGGCATAAGTGCCTAATAGCCTAATATCTTTAGCAAAATAGCTTAATTCGTCCATAGCTAAAATCATATTTGGATCATCGGGATGGGCTTCACAATCAACATGAAATTGGGTGGCAATCATACGCCCGCCAGGGGTATAGCTTTCTAGCTTAACCAAGTTGACACTATTGGTGGCAAAGCCCCCCATAGCTTTATAGAGGGCGGAAGGTATATTGCGAACGGTAAAAAGAAACGAAGTAATATACTTTTTGTTTGCTTCACGGGCAGGGATCTGGTGCTCTCTAGAAAGAATTAAAAACCGCGTCGTATTGCCATCCACATCTTGGATATTGTCCTGCAAAATTTGTAAATCATAGAGTTCTGCTGCCAAACTCGAAGCAATAGCGCCATGACTAGTATCTTGGCGTTGTTTTACTTCCAGTGCCGCACCGGCTGTATCTAAAGTCGCTTGGCATTCAATACCTAATTTTTGCAGCTGTTGAGCACATTGAGCCAGTGCTTGGGGATGGGAGCCAACACTTTTAATTTGCTGTAACTGACTATTTGGTAAGCCCAGCAAACAATGATTAACGGGTTCAAAGTGTTCGCCAACGATATAGAGAGAGGTTTGGGGTAGCTGACGATAGATTTCTTCAACCCGACCAGCAGTCGAATTTTCGACTGGGATCATAGCAATATCTGCCTCGCCACGTTCTACTGTAGCCATAGCATCAGCAAATGTAAGACAAGCTTTGGTAGGCACATTAGGAAACACTTTAGTACAGGATAAGTGGGAATAGGCACCTTGATGACCCTGAAAGGCCAAAACTTTGGGATAAAGGTTATGCATAGGGTTAAAATAATCTAGTCAATTCGAATCATAGTGTACCAAAAACAGCCCTGAAGTTGTTATCATTGCCATTTGATTAATTGACTATTTGTCATCATGACACCATCCCGCTTAGCAAAGTTCCAAAGTACCTTGGCGCAAAGACAGTTGGACTTGACCATAATCACTGATCAAGTTAACAAAGGTCAGAATATTGCCGCATTACTGCGTACCTGTGATGCTGTTGGCATGCACCGTGCCCATGCGGTTATTCCCAAAGAGGGATACCGTGATTACAGTGGCACAGCTCGTGGCAGCCAGCAATGGGTGGAAGTCCGTCAGCATCAGTCTATTGCGTCAGCGTTAACGACCGTTAAACAGCAAGGTATGCAGATCGTAGCTGCGCATTTTAGCGAGCAGGCTGTGGATTTTAGGCAGGTAGATTACACCCAGCCCACAGCCTTGGTAATGGGCGCCGAGATGGAAGGGGTGAGTCCACAGGCAGTTGCTGCGGCTGATCATCATGTGGTGATTCCTATGTTAGGTATGGTGCATTCGTTTAATGTTTCCGTGGCCGCAGCGGTGATCTTGTTGGAAGCGCAACAACAACGCCAGCAGGCAGGCAGGTATGCACAACCGCAGTTGTTTGGCAGTGAGTACAATGATACCTTGTTCCGCTGGTGTCACCCGGCGATTGCCGACTACTGCCAGCGTTATGGCCTACAGTATCCAGCCATGGATGAAGATGGGGAAGTACCTAACCTAAGTCAATGGTATGCCCAAGCTAGGGCTGGTAAAGTGCCCTCTAGAAAATACTAATAAGCATTGCTAGTACAAAATAGGTATCAATCACTATGAGCAAGTTACATATCGTTGCTGACGAAAATATTCTTTTGTTAGATGAATTTTTTGCTCCCATAGCGGATATTACAAAAGTAAATGGGCGTAATCTGCAAGCTGAGCAGGTTACTCAGGCAGATGCATTGGTATTACGTTCAACAGCCAAGGTGAATAAAGCTTTATTGCAACATAGCTCAGTAAAATTTGTCGGTACCTGTACCATAGGTATTGATCACCTAGATACGGCCTATTTGGATAAGCAAAATATACACTGGTCCAATGCTCCTGGCTGTAATGCTGATGGGGTAGTTGATTATGCCATCAATGCCCTTAATCATGCTTGGCAAGTTCATGGTATCGACCCGCGCCAAACCACTATTGGGGTAGTTGGAGCCGGCAATGTCGGAGGGCGTCTAATTAAACGCCTACAAACCGCTGGTCTAAATGTTATC
This sequence comes from Oceanospirillaceae bacterium, assembly GCA_003497765.1. Lineage (GTDB taxonomy): Bacteria > Pseudomonadota > Gammaproteobacteria > Pseudomonadales > Balneatricaceae > Njordibacter. The sequence goes on along the minus strand of DNNY01000008.1, from coordinate 87 downwards.
TGCACGGATCCTCCCCGGCAAGCAGCAGGTCTCGATAACTTGCCATATACAGATTTAGCCAATCTCTTACAACAGGCTGATGTGGTA
>DNNY01000044.1:469-9818 GCA_003497765.1 Oceanospirillaceae bacterium | reverse complement strand
GTTGGCAATTAGCAGAATGGATTGTTGATGGTGAACCAACCGTTGATATGATGGGCGTAGATCCACGTCGTTTTGGCCCTTATGCTTCTCGTGGTTATCTCAAAAATAAAAATGAAGAAGCTTATGCCAATGTCTTTACTACTCACTATCCAGACGAAGAACGTGAAGCTTGCCGACCACTAAAAACATCACCCTGTTATGAGCGTATGCAAGCTCTTGGAGCTGTCTTTGGATCCGTTTATGGTTGGGAACGCCCTAATTGGTTTATGCCTAGTGCGGACTATGCCCTGACTCCTGAAGACCTACAAATGGAAGACGAAGACAAGGTTTTATGGAATAAAAACCACTCCGACGCTCTACCCGATGGACGGATCGTGGAGAAAAACTCTTTCCGCCGTTCCAATTATCATCCTTTTGTCGGTGATGAGTGCAAGCATGTTGCTGAGCATGTGGGCTTATTAGATATGTCAGCTTTTGCCAAAGCCATTGTTAAGGGCCCTGGTGCAGAAGCATGGTTAGAATCAATCTTTGCCAATAAAATGCCCAAAACTATTGGGCGCATATCTTTGGTGCATATGCTGACGAAGTTTGGTGGCGTAAGAGCTGAATTTACGGTTTATAAAACTGGCCCACAAAGTTTCTATTTGGTATCGGCCGGTGCTTATGAAACCCATGACCATGATTATTTATTTAAACTTAAGCCAACAGATGGCAGTGTCGATATTCAGCGTGTTACCACGCAAACAGGCGTATTGGTTATTGCTGGCCCGAAATCACGACAACTGCTACAAAAATTAACAGATACTGATCTGTCTAATGATAGCTTTAAATGGCTGACGGGCAAAAAGATCAATGTTGGCTATGCCACTGCGGAAGCGCTGCGTGTGAATTTTGTAGGTGAGCTTGGCTGGGAATTACACCATCCAATTGAAATGCAAAACTATATCTTTGATGAGATTATGCAAGCTGGTGCAGAGTTCAACATCAAGCCGTTTGGTATTCGTGCCATGGATTCAATGCGTTTAGAAAAATCTTATCGCTTGATCCCTCGGGAAATGTCCATTGAATACTCTGCCCTTGAATCTGGACTAGATCGATTTGTTAGTTTGGATAAAGAGCAAAACTTTATTGGCAAACAGGCACTAATTGATAGTCAACAAGAAACGGCCAATAATGCTTTTGTGACCATGGAAGTGCACGGTGTTAAGGATGCTGATGCTCGTGGTTCGGAAGCTATTTATCATGGGGGCGAGTTAGTTGGGCGCGCCACGTCGGGCGGCTTTGGCTGGCGGGTAAATAAATCTTTGGCCTTAGGTATGGTAACCCCTGTTTTGGCAGAGGTTGGTACTAAGCTAGAAATAGAGATTCTAGGTAAAATGTACCAAGCGACTGTGGTTGATGAGTCACCTTACGACCCAAGCAATGCCAAATTGCGTGCCTAAATAATTGTGGTCATAATAATTGCTAAATCAACTTTATGGCAGATTAGGTTTTCTTAAGTTATATATAAGAAAATTTGATTTGTATGAATATTGTGATGACGGCAGAATAAGCGCCTAAAATAGGATTGAGTTAATCTCTCCATAGGATTAATCAAGGTCTTAAAATACAAATGAGATAACATTTATGAAAGTACTAGTTGGCATTAAACGTGTGCTAGACCCGCAAGTAAAAGCCCGGGTCAATGGGGATCGAACTGGTATTGATTTGACCAATGCCAAAATGACTATGAACCCCTTTTGTGAAAATGCAGTAGAAGAAGCGATTCGGTTAAAAGAAGCCGGCACAGCTGAAGAAGTAGTAGTGCTTTCAATTGGTCCTGCCAAGGCAGAAGAAACATTGCGTAATGCTCTCGCCCTTGGTGCTGATCGGGCTATTCTTGTGCATACAGAGGATACTTTAGAACCTCTGGCACTGGCTAAAGTGTTTAAGGCTATAGTGGCTGATGAGCAACCACAACTTATTTTGGTTGGTAAACAAGCCATTGATGATGATTGTAATCAAACTGGACAAATGGTGTCCGCATTGCTTGATTGGCCTCAAGCTACTTTTGCGTCCAAATTAGAAATTAATGGTGATACCGCTAAAGTTACCCGTGAAGTAGATGGTGGTCTGGAATCTATTGACGTCAATATGCCTGCAGTGGTCACCGTAGACCTGCGATTAAATGAACCACGCTATGCTTCCCTACCCAATGTGATGAAAGCGAAGCGCAAGCCTCTAGAGAAAAAAGAATTAGCTGATTTAGGTCTAGATACTGCTAATCGTCTAACCACCTTAGAAGTATCCGAGCCACCTGCTCGTGATGCAGGTATTCTGGTTGAGAATGTTGCTGAACTAGTTGGCAAACTAAAAAATGAAGCCAAAGTCATCTAAGGGAGCATAATATGTCTATATTAGTAATTGCTGAACACGAAAATGGCACCTTAGTTGGTTCCACCTTAAACACTATAAGCGCTGCCCAAGCCATTGGTGGCGATGTCGATGTACTGGTTGCTGGTAATGATTGCCAAAGCGCTGCCCAAGCAGCTACACAAGTAGTTGGCGTAAGTCGAGTAAGGGTTGCTGACGATAGTAGTTTGGCAGGTCAATTAGCCGAAAATATGGCTGACCTTGTGGTAAGTATTGCCAGTGACTATAGCCATATTTTGGCTCCAGCGACTACTTTTGGTAAAAACTTTATGCCTCGTGCTTCTGCTTTACTGGATGTTAGCCAAATTTCTGATATCAGTGCTGTTATTACCCCTGACACCTTTGAAAGGCCAATTTACGCCGGCAATGCCCTAGCTAAAGTGCAATCAGCTGATAATATAAAATTAATTACCGTTCGCATAACCAAGTTTGACGCTGCAACTGCTTCAGGCGGATCGGCCACCATTGAACCTGTCACAGCTGCAGCTAATACAGACAAATCACGTTACTTGGGGCTCGCTGCATCAGAATCAGAGCGTGTTGAATTAACCTCGGCTGCTATTGTGGTCTCGGGTGGACGTGGTATGCAAAGTGGCGATAACTTCCCCATGCTTGAGCGCGTTGCTGATAAATTAGGTGCGGCAGTAGGCGCTTCCCGTGCAGCTGTTGATGCTGGCTTTGTCCCTAACGACTATCAAGTGGGCCAAACTGGTAAAGTAATCGCACCCGATCTGTATATTGCCGTGGGTATATCTGGCGCTATTCAACACCTCGCGGGGATGAAGGACTCTAAGGTAATTGTGGCCATCAATAAAGACAGTGAAGCACCCATCTTTCAGGTAGCTGACTATGGCTTGGTTGCCGACCTGTTTGATGCTGTGCCAGAACTGGAAAGCGAGCTTTAATTTAGCATTATCTGATAATTGCTAAATAAATATATTGAGGTTGTGTGCTTATACACACACAACCTCAAGTTTCCGCTTAACTATTTTCCTCATTTGCAACCCATGTTTGAAAGTGACAGAATAAATTACTCAAGCTCAGGGTAATGACAATCAACAATATGGCAAGCAACAAGCAGTTATTAATCATTAGCCATACCCCCTCGACCAATACCCGTGCCATGGCAGCACAGCTATTTTCTGGTGCTAAAAACGCCCAAGAAAACCAAGTAACTATCCGCCAACTTAGCCCTATGGACTGTAATACGGCAGATATTCTGCATGCTGATGCATTGATTCTTTTGACCACAGAAAACTTGGGTTATATGGCAGGGGCAACCAAGGATCTGTTTGATCGTATCTATTATGATGTTTTAGAGGCTAAACAAGGACTACCCTATGCCTTAGTGGTTCGAGCTGGCATAGATGGTACCGGATGTACACGTGCCGTAGAGTCTATCTGCAGCGGCTTAGGCTGGCGCAGAGCCCAAGAGAGACGCTTATGTCAGGGAGATTGGCAAGATCACTTTAAGCAAGATTGTTTTGATCTAGGCCAATTAATGGCCGCCAGCCTGGCTTTGGGTATTATCTAGCTGTGGTCTTTTGCTTACCTGTATTAAGTTAGTTGCCCACAAGCCGTTGTTATGCGCTGCATGGCTTCAGCCACACGGTCAGTCTCAATAGCATAGGCCATTCGCACATAACCAGGACATCCAAAGGCTTCCCCGGGCACCACGGCTACACTTGCCGCTTTAAGCCAATAGGTGGCCACATCAGAGGCTGATTGAATAATGCTGCCATCTTCAGCTTGGCGGCCGTATAAACCTTCTACATTAGGAAACGCATAAAAGGCTCCCTGAGGTATATTTACTTCAATACCATTGATTTTATCTAAGGCATTAACCAGTATATTGCGCCGCTCGATAAATACCTGCCGCCAATAAGCTATATGCTCAGGATTACTTAGCAATGCCTGCTGGGCGGCATATTGAGCAATGGTACAAGGGTTTCCCGTAGTCTGACTTTGAATTTTAGCCATAGCAGCAATTAAATCAGGACGGCCACCAGCATAACCAATACGCCAGCCAGTCATAGCATAGCCCTTAGACATGCCATTAACCGTTAAAGTACGGTCATATAAGTCTCTGGCTACTTGTGCAATGGTAACAAAGGGCTCTGATTTATACAGCAAATGCTCATAGATATCATCAGTCAAAATATGCACATGGGGATGACGCCTTAACACCTCGGCAATGGCCAAGAGATTGTCTGCGCTCATGACAGCCCCAGAAGGATTATTTGGGGAATTGAGTAACACCCACTTAGTCTGGCTGGTTATGGCTCTTTCTAATGCATCCGCATCCAAGGCAAAGTTATTGTTGGCATGGCAGTGAATTAATTTCGGCGTACCACCACACATGGCGACCATGGCTGGATAAGACACCCAGTAAGGCGCTGGAATTATAACCTCATCACCGGGGTTTAAGGTGGCCGCTAAAGCGTTGTATATAACCTGCTTTCCCCCTGTAGCAACAGATATTTGATTTAAGTCATAGATCAAATCATTATCCCGGAGAAACTTGGCTTGAATGGCCTGTTTCAGTTCAGGAGTACCATCACCAGAAGTATATCGCGTGCGCCCAGTGCGAATAGCTTCAATACCGGCTTCTGCGGCAATGGACACAGTATCAAAATCAGGCTCGCCAGTACTCATACTGATTATATCTTCACCAGCAGCGACCAGCTCACGGGCCAGATTGGTTACCATCATTGTTTGAGATTCGGGTATGGACGCCATATTTTTGGCCAAAAAAGACATCAAATTTCTCCACAGGTTTAGATGGTAAGTTTATTTCTCCGTTAATTTTAGGGGACATAAGGTCATTGTGGCAACCTATTAGTTTGCGGCTTTTAGGCTAAGCTTGCCGCAACAGTGGTTAAAAATGACATCAGGGAAACGGCAAAGCCCCGCATGACCCAAAGTTCAAATGTAGGTTTTCCCTCCTCATCAGGCAAACGCAACAAAACCACACTAATATGATTAATATGGGTCATTATTACCTCACCAACAGCAAACATCCCACTATCAATATCAACGGGTAAACCGCGCGCTAACAGAGTCCGTGCTTGGTCACCACTAATACGTATCTGGGTTTTGCTCGCCGTCTGGTCAGTTATATAGACACCCTTTACTTCGGGTAACGAGGCAATAGGCGTTAGCCAAAAGAAACGATCACGCCCCTGCCAAACCAAAAGCTGGTCACCGGCTTGAGCAAAATGCCCAGTTTCAGGTACCGGCATACCTGTCAGCCCAGTTATTTGTGCGCCAATCTCAGTGACACCTTCCAGTTGCCACATTTTATGCCCTGTTACCTCAGCAATGGTTAAACCGTTATAACTTTGAGGCAAATTAAAATGTTGTGATAGTGCGCTAGTCATTGGTCTTTTACCCGTGTATTGCCAGGATCATAAAAATGCGAACTAACCACCTCAACTGGTATATGCTGATCTTGCAAAGGATAAGCCGCATAGATAGTTTCACCTATTCGCTCTTGCCCAGCAGTTAAAAAACCCAGGGCAATAAAGCCATCAAGAACAGGACTATAGGTCATTGAACTAACCCAACCTTGCTTATCACAGCCTGCAACGAGTTTGTTTTCATTGACCAAAATAGCTCCCGTAGGAATTGCTTGCTGAGGATCCACTGATTTTAGGCCAACTAAACATGGCCGCTTTGGATCTTGTAAACCCTCACGTTGCATAAGGTTTTGGCCTACAAACCATTTCTTTTTACTCACCATCCTCTGCATATTAACGTCGGCCAGAGTAACTCGACCATCCAGCTCAGCACCTGTGAGATGGCCTTTCTCAATACGTAGGGTGCCCAAGGCCTCTAAACCATAAGGAATAATGTCATGTGGCTGCCCCATGGCCATAATATGTTGCCATACCATCTCACCATGATCAGCTTGTACATACACCTCATAAGCCAACTCACCAGAAAAACTTACTCTTAGTATTCTTAGTGGAATGCCCTGATACTCACCATGAGACAGCCCCATAAAGGGCAGTGCTTTTTGACTAAAATCCATATCAGGAAAGGCTAATTGCAAGGTCGCTCGGGACTGAGGGCCAGCTACAGCCATTGCCGCCCAATGTTCACTTACAGAACTTACACGCACCTGTAATTCTGGCCAGTCAATTTCCAAACAGCGCTCCAAATGGGATAAAACTTCCCCAGCTTTGGCTGTGGTGGTGGTCATAAAGTAGCGATCATCTGCCAAGCGTGACGTCGTACCATCATCATAAATATACCCATCTTCGCGCAACATAATGCCATAGCGGGCCTTATTTATTGGCAAACTGCTAAATAAATTAACGTAGATACGATCTAAAAATACGGCACTATCAGGGCCAACAATTTCAATTTTCCCTAAACTGCTAACATCACATAGCCCCACCTTTGCTCGCACATGGGCTGCCTCACGCACATAAGCTTGATCAAGGGTCTCATTACCTATTGGATAATACTGCGGGCGTCTAAACAAACCTGCTTCAACAAATACAACACCCTGTCGTTCATGCCATTCTTGCATAGGTGTGCGCCGTAAAGGACACACATATTCACCTACTTCACGCCCCGCAATACTGCCTAGAGAAACTGGGGCAATAGGTGGACGAAAACGCGTGGTACCCGTAGCGGCAATACTCTGTTCTAGATGACCCGCCATCATAGCCAAGGCATTAACATTTGCAGTGCGGCCCTGATCATTGGCCATACCAAGGGTGGTATAACGTTTCATATGCTCAACTGATATAAAACCTTCTTTATGGGCTAAGCCAATATCGGCTACGGTTACATCATGTTGTATATCAACAAATTGTTTATTTTTCTGTTTGCTTGGCGCTGGGACGGCCCATAGGGGATCAATATTCAGTTCCCCATTAATATCTTCGGCGGGTATAAGAACCTCTCCACCTTGGCAAGCAAGGGCTTGGCAAGCTGCCTGAGCTGCCACCATAGCTTGCTTGATACCAGCTTGTAAGCCAAATTCACCCTGAGCTGCACCAACGGACCATGTATCTGCTGCCTGTTGATCCACTACAAAGGCAGTAATTTGTTCATCATAAATGGGCGGTGTGCCTCCATGGGATGCCATCTGTACCTGTGGCGACCAGCCACCAGAATGAGCCACAAGATCACAAGTTATATCGTGACTGGCTCCTAATGTGCCATCGGCTTTAAGCTCAGCTACTTCCACACTACGTACACCATGCCAACCTTTAGCTTTGGTCACTACACTACTTTTGTGGACATGTATGCCACGCTGTTCGCAAGCCGCCATTAAGTCCTTGGATGGTGCTTGTCGGCTATCTATTATGGCTGTAACTGGCAAACCCTGATCATGGTAGTCAAAGGCTGTCTGATAGGCGCTATCATTATTGGTAAAAACCACCAGTTGTCGGCCCGCAGCAACACCATAGTGATTGAGCAATTTACGTGCTCCAGATGCAAGCATCACTCCAGGCTTGTCGTTATTAGCAAATACCAAAGGCCGTTCAATGGCACCCGTCGCAATAATGATTTTTTTAGCGTGAATCTTATGAAAGTTATGCCGCACTTTGTTATCAACAACTTCATGGGCAGCCAAGGTATTACCATCAAAGCGTCCCCAACAAACTGTATTGGTTAGTATAGTGACGTTATCTGCTGCTTTCAGCGAAGCAATGGTATTTTGACGCCACTGTTCTAGGTCTTGTTGCTGTTTAGGCAAATGTAATAGTTGCCCACCAAAAGTAGCATGTTCATCCATAAGCACGACGCGCAAACCACTTTCTGCCACACTTAATGCGGCACTTAAACCAGCGGCCCCGCCACCAATAATGGCTATATCATAGAAACTATAAATACGATCATAGGCAGCTTTATCGGCTTGATCAGGTACTTTGCCCATGCCCGCCGCACGCCGAATGGCTGGCTCATACAATTTGTACCAAAACTTGGCTGGCCACATAAAGGTTTTATAATAAAAGCCAGCCGCCAATGGCGAACTGGGAAATAGCGAACCAAAGAAGTTATTAATAGCCAATAAGTCAAACTGTGGCGATGGCCAGCAATTTTGTGAGCTAACCTGCATACCCTCTGTGACTAACTGCATAGTAGCGCGGACATTAGGTTCTTGCTCTGCACCTATACCAATAGATACCAAAGCACCTGATTCTTCCGCACCACAGGAATTGACGCCTCGCGGACGATGGTATTTAAAACTTCTACCTACCACCTGAATACCATTGGCTAGTAATGCCGAAGCAACGGTATCCCCCACTCGAGCGGATAAGCTTTGACCATTAAAAGAAAAACTTATTTGCTCATCACTAAGACGGCCTATATGGGAACGAAATCCACTCATGTCGATGCCTCCTTCTGCTGAGGAGGCGTTTCATGGGGTAAGCCAGTCCAAGTTATGTCATGGGTGACTGTATCTCGCTGTACTTTTAACCAAGCGCGACAACCTAGGGTATGCTGCCAGTACTCAAGGTGCTCACCCGCCACATTTTGTCTGGCAAACACATAATTATTCCAGTTATGTAAGCTCGCATCAGGGTCTGGTAAGGATCGGTTAGCATCTTCTCCATAGATAAACTCTGTATGTTCACGAACACCACAATAAGGACATTTAATGCGTAACATATTTACCCCGTTAATGTGCTTTTGGATAAGGGCCAGCGCCCTTTTCGTCAATGGTATAGCCCTGATTAAAGCGGTCTAAAGTATAGGCTTTATTAAGGGTATGAGCTTGATCATTGGCAATGGTATAAGCAAAACACCAACCTGATGCAGGGGTAGCTTTAAAACCGCCATAACACCAGCCCGTATTTAAGTACAAGCCGTCAATTGGCCCTTTATCAATAATAGGCGAACCATCCATAGACATATCCATAATACCGCCCCATGTTCTAAGCATTTTTAATTTACTTAAAAACGGCATCATTGC
>DNNY01000044.1:0-271 GCA_003497765.1 Oceanospirillaceae bacterium | reverse complement strand
ACATATCCATAATACCGCCCCAGTTACGCAATAATTTAACCCTTGAAAGGCTAGGCATAATGGATAAGCCCGCGGCAATCACATCCTCAAAAATAGGCAAGTTACCGCGCTGTGCATAGCTATTGTAACCATCAATATCGCCACCAAAGACTAGGCCACCTTTATTCGACTGTGAGATATAAAAATGACCGCTACCACCATAGGTCACTACACCATTAATAATCGGCTTATAAGGTTCAGTAACAAAAGCTTGCAACACATGGCTTTCAAT
>DNNY01000181.1 GCA_003497765.1 Oceanospirillaceae bacterium | reverse complement strand
CTAGTTACCGTAACCGCTAACGATGGCAGTGTTAGTGAGATTACTGCCAAAAATGTTATTTTGGCATCTGGCTCTGTGCCCGTGACTATCCCACCAGCCCCACTGACAGATGATATTATTTTGGACAACGTCGGTGCTTTGGCAATTACCGAAACGCCTAAGCGTCTGGGTATTATTGGTGCCGGTGTTATTGGCCTAGAAATGGGTACCGTATGGCAGCGTTTAGGTAGTGAAGTTGTGGTCTTTGAAGCCATGGATACTTTCCTAGCCGCTACTGATAAAGATATTTCTAAAGAAGCTGCTAAGTTGTTAGGTAAGCAAGGTCTGGATATTCGTCTAGGTACGTTGGTGACGGGTACTGAAGTGAAAAACAATGAAGTACACGTGACTACGAAAAATGCCGCTGGTGAAGAATCGCAACAGACTTTTGATAAGTTAATTGTTGCTGTCGGCCGGAAGCCATTTACCGATGGTTTGCTAGCTGAAGATAGTGGTGTGCAACTAGATGAGCGTGGCTTTATATATGTTGATGAGCATTGTGATACCGGTGCCCCTGGTGTCTACGCTATTGGTGATATTGTGCGTGGTCCTATGTTGGCTCATAAAGCCTCCGAAGAGGGCGTAATGGTGGCGGATATTATTGCTGGCCACAAAGCTCAGATGAACTATGAGTGTATTCCATGGGTTATTTATACTCACCCAGAAATGGCTTGGGTTGGTAAAAACGAACAAGAGCTTAAAGCCGAAGGTGCCAATATTAAAGTGGGTAAATTCCCATTTGCCGCCAGTGGCCGTGCTATGGCAGCTAATGATACCGATGGCTTTGTTAAGCTTATTGCTGATGCGGATACTGATCGCGTACTGGGCTGTCATATTATTGGTCCTCAGGCATCAGAGCTAATTGCACAAGCGGTTATCGCTATGGAATTTGGTTCCAGTGCCGAAGACTTGGCATTGACTGTATTCGCCCATCCATCCTTAAGCGAGGCCCTCCATGAGGCAGCCTTAGCAATAGATGGACATGCTATCCACGTTGCTAATCGCAAGAAGCGCTAAATAGTATTCAATTTGTGGGCGCTGCTGCGCCCACTAGACCTTTAGCTAATCCCTAAAGCTCGACTAACCTGCTGAAGAAATTCAGTTTATTTTAACGATCAATCATTACAGGCATTTCAATGAATCTGCATGAGTATCAAGGCAAGCAACTGTTTGCCCAGTACGGCCTTCCTGTATCCCAGGGTATTGCCGTTGATTCCGCCGAAGAGGCCATGGCTGCGCTGGACAAAATCCCGGGTAACCGTTGGGTAATCAAGGCTCAGGTACACGCTGGTGGCCGTGGTAAGGCCGGTGGCGTAGAGCTGATTTCCTCTAAACAAGAAGCGGCTGACTTTGCCAATAAGTGGCTTGGTAACCGCATGGTAACCTATCAAACAGACGCTGACGGCCAGCCAGTTTCTAAAATCTATTTAGAAACCTGTACCGACATCGCTCAAGAGCTATATCTTGGGGCGGTAGTTGACCGCTCTAGTCGCCGCATTGTCTTTATGGCTTCCACTGAAGGTGGCGTAGAGATTGAGAAGGTAGCGGAAGAGACCCCAGAAAAAATTCTCAAGGCAGAAATTGATCCATTAAATGGTGCGCAACCTTATCAAGCCCGCGAATTGGCCTTTAAATTAGGTTTGCAGGGTGATCAAATCAAGCAATTTACTAAGATATTCTTAGGTTTGGCGCAGTTGTTCCAAGACAAGGATCTTGCCTTGTTGGAAATCAACCCTTTGGTTATTACCGAAGAAGGTAATTTGCACTGTCTAGATGCCAAGGTCGTTATTGATTCTAATGCTGTTTATCGTCACAAAGATATTCAAGCTATGCATGATCCATCTCAGGATGATGCCCGTGAAGCCCATGCCGCAGAATGGGATCTTAACTATGTGGCCTTGGATGGCACTATTGGTTGCCTAGTAAATGGTGCTGGTTTGGCCATGGGTACCATGGATATTGTTGCGCTACATGGTGGTTTCCCTGCTAACTTCCTTGATGTAGGTGGTGGTGCGACCAAAGAAAGGGTTGCTGAAGCCTTTAAGATCATCTTATCAGACGACCGTGTGAAAGCTATTTTAGTTAATATCTTTGGTGGTATCGTGCGTTGTGACTTAATTGCCGAAGGTATTATTGCTGCTGTTAAAGAAGTAGGCGTTGAAGTGCCTGTAGTAGTGCGTCTAGAAGGCACCAATGCCGAATTAGGTAGCAAGATTTTGGCCGAGAGTGGTTTAGATATTATTGCTGCAACCAGCCTGACTAATGCTGCTCAAAGTGTTGTTGCGGCTGCAGGAGGTGACGCATGAGCATTTTAATCGACAAAAACACCAAGGTAATCTGTCAAGGTTTTACCGGTGGTCAAGGTACTTTCCATTCCGAACAAGCCATTGCTTATGGTACGCAAATGGTGGGTGGTGTGACCCCAGGTAAAGGTGGTTCTGAGCACTTAGGTCTACCCGTATTTAATACTGTTGCTGAAGCCGTTGCAGCTACTGGTGCCGAAGCTTCGGTTATCTATGTACCTGCACCTTTCTGTAAAGATTCTATTCTAGAAGCTGCCAACGCTGGTATTAAGCTTATTGTGGCCATTACCGAAGGTATTCCTACCTTGGATATGCTTGAATGTAAGGTTAAGTGTGATGAGCTAGGTGTACGTCTTATCGGCCCTAACTGTCCGGGTGTAATTACACCGGGCGAATGTAAAATTGGTATTATGCCTGGTCATATTC
>DNNY01000098.1 GCA_003497765.1 Oceanospirillaceae bacterium | reverse complement strand
GACGGTCACCATAACGCTAACGCATCACATTTTTGTAATGCTCTGATGTCACGTCATGGACAAGATCGACCTGCCCTACCAGCCTTGCATATTGGTGCCGACAGCGCTCTGCAAAGCACCCTTATGCACCAACACCCAAAACAAGAGTTATTTGCAAGGCAAATAACGACTCTTGGGCAAGCAGGAGATGTGCTAGTAATATTGGCTGGACCTCAGGATTCAAGCATTGTTGTGCAAGCTGTGCAAGCCGCCCATGCACAAGATATGCAAGTAATTGTAATTGGTAGCCAACAGATGCAACAATTGGATGCAGTCTTAGTACCAGATGATATTACTATCGCTGTGCCAGGTGAGCGTTTTGCTACCCTACTACAACAACAATTAATGGTGGCATTGATGATCAGTGATTTAATTGATTACCAACTATTTGGGAGCAATGAATAGTATGTTTAAGCAATTTTGCAAATTAACCATGGTCTTATTAGCTGCAAGCCTAATAGTGGCTTGCTCACCAGCGAATCTTAGCAGTGAGCCTATAGTTATTAATGAGGGCAGTCGCTCCTTGGGCACAGTATATAATGACCAACTTATAGAAAATATTGCTACTGACAGTATCCGCCGCTCTTCTAGCTTATTGCGCGATGCCCACTTTAATGTCGTTTCATTTAACGGCATTGTATTGCTCACTGGTCAAGTACCCAGTGAAGATACACGTGTGCTTGCAGGAGCCAAAACTCAGCTTGTGGTAAACGTGCGTAAAGTGCATAACGCATTAACCATCGGACCGACTTCGAAAGCCCTTGTGCGCGCCAATGACGCCCTAATCACAACCCAAGTTAAAGCGATGATGATTGGCGAAACACAATTTCCCGCAACCCGCGTCAAAGTATTTACAGAAAGTGGGGTGGTATATTTAATGGGCTTAGTTACCCAAGCAGAGGCAAAATGGTCAATAGATATTGCTAGTCGTGCTCGAGGCGTGCAAAAGATTGTTAAAGTCTTTGAGTATATTGACTAAGAAAGATATCCATCAATCACCTACTAAAAAAGGGTTAGATAGTATCTAACCCTTTTTTAATACGTTCTAAGATCAATTACCAAAATAACATAGGAGCTTATTTAATAACTTTAAGGTTTGGCCGCCCTTTAGCCTTATCAGGCCCAGATTTCGAGGGTGTTACAGGTTCTTCTGGATCAGGTATACCAGGCTCGTAACCAAAACCCATACCCTGCCCCGATTGTTTGGCATAAATAGCCTTAACGGCAAGAATTGGCACATAAACCTGCATGGGCACACCACCAAAACGGGCACTAAAGCTAATGGCTTCATCTTCCATTTGCAGGGTTTGCACAGCAGCGGGGCCAATATTTAAGATAATTTGCCCATCGGACACAAACTGTTCTGGCACCATTACTGAGGCGAGAGTAGCATCGACAACTAAATAAGGCACATCGTCGTTGTCCAGAATCCACTCATAAAGCGCTCTGATTAGATAGGGACGACTTGGTGTAACAGGCATCAACGCTAAGCCTTAGATTCGAATTTCACGTTCAGTTTCCGATAGACTCTCTTGGAAACCCTCACGTTCAAATAAACGTTCCATATACTCAAGCATAGGCGCAGCCTGCTTTTCTGGTAGATCAATACCAAGTTGTGGCAAACGCCACAAGATGGGAGCAATACAACAATCCACTAGGGTAAATTCTTCACTCATAAAGAAGTCTTTTTCGGCAAAAATAGGTGCCGTGGCAATTAAGCTATCACTTAACTCCTGCTGTGCAGCTTCAACTTCATCATCGTCCATTGAGGTCAAAATTAAATCTGCCAAGCGACACCAATCGCGCTCTATACGATACATATACAGACGACTTTCCGCCCGAGCCACCGGATAAACTGGTAGCAAAGGAGGATGAGGGAAACGCTCATCAAGGTATTCCATCATAACATTGGCTTCATATAAAACCAGATCACGATCTACTAGAGTTGGTAGGCTATTGTAGGGATTAAGATCAGCCAAATCCTCGGGCTTATGATCCGCATCTACATCAATAATATCGACCGTAACCCCCTTTTCTGCCAGCACTATACGTACACGGTGACTATAGTGGCTAGCACCATCAGAGAAAAAGGTCATAGAAGATCGTTTGGCGACGACACCCATTGTGGTTACACCTCATATTTTTAAATTAATGCATTTGCATTGTAAACTATTACGCGACCCAAGCACGAATTTTCATACTTAAAGGTCGCGTGAAAAGGAAACAGATTCCTTTATGAAAACGATGTTTAGGCAACTCTTTGCAGCAACCTAACTTAACTTAGTGAATATCTCGCCAGTATTCTTTATATAGGAAGTAGAAGATTACCGTCATAAATAATAAGAAGAGAATCACTTTAACACCTAAACTTTTACTCTCTTGTAAATAAGGTTTAGATGTATAAGCTAAAAAGTTGGTCAAGTCATACATAGCCTGATCAAATTCAGCAGGTGTCATCTCACCTGTGCCTTCGTCAACTAGTAACACTTCACAACTTTCTTCAGTCATGGGCTTACCAGTTAAAGTATCAAACACAGTCTTGCCACTATCGTCGACCATTGGTACTTGGCCACAGCCTTTACGCTGAATGCCCTGTACTTCAGCTAGCACATTAGGCATACCCACATTTGGATAAACCACATTATTAACTCCATATGGGCGACTTTCATCCACATAGAAGCTGCGCAAATAAGTGTAGACCCAGTCAGCACCACGCAGATTAACTTCATTGGTCAAATCTGGTGGTGGCGCACCAAACCAGCCTTTGGCTTGATCTGCATCCATAGCATTAGTCATCTGCTCACCAATTTTTTGGCCTGAAAAAACTAAATGCTCCATCATCAAATCGGCTGGGATTTCTAAATCTCTGGCGGCACGCTCATAACGCTGATACTGCGCTGAGTGACAACCCAGACAGTAGTTTACATAAAGCTGCATACCACGCTGCAAAGACTCATGGTTGGTGGCATCAACTTGAATATTATCAAGTTTAACGTTACTACCACCAGCGGCCAAAGCAAATACTGGTGCCAATATCAGGGCACTAACTAGCAATAACTTTTTCATTAGTCTGTTACCCTCTCTGGTACTGGCTTGGTTTTTTCCATTCGGGTATAGAATGGCATCAGGATAAAGTACAAGAAGTACAGTAAGGTACACCACTGAGCAAGTAGTGTGCGGCCTGGGGTTGCACTCTTAGTACCTAAGTATCCAAGGATAATAAAGCTGATAACAAAGATAATCAGCCAAATGCGACTTAACCAACCTTTGTAACGCATAGATTTCACAGGACTACGATCTAACCATGGCATCACAAATAAGATGGCAATGGCTGCACCCATAGCAACTACACCCCAGAACTTCGCATCCATACCAAACAAAGGATAGGTAATGGCACGCAGAATGGAATAGTAAGGCGTAAAGTACCAAACCGGAGCTATATGTTCGGGCGTTTTAAGTGGGTTTGCCGGCTCGTAGTTTGGCTTCTCTATAAAGTAACCACCACCCTCTGGGAAGAAGAATATAATTAGGCAGAAAACAGTTAAGAAAATACCAATAGCAACCAAATCTTTGATTACCAAATAAGGGAAGAAGGCCACGCCATCGACTGGTTTGCCGTTTTCATCCTTATTCTTCTCAATATCAATACCATCTGGGTTGTTAGAACCAACGTCATGCAGGGCTAAGATATGCAAAACCACTAGAGCCAAAATCACAATTGGCAAGGCAATAACATGCAAAGAGAAAAAACGGTTCAAGGTGATACCAGAAATCAGGAAGTCACCACGTACCCAAGTCATTAGGTCATCACCAATAACTGGAATAGCGCCAGCCAAAGACAAGATTACCTGCGCCCCCCAATAAGACATTTGTCCCCATGGCAATAGATAGCCAAAGAAGCCTTCTGCCATTAGAGCTAAATAGATAGCCATACCAAATAGCCAAATCAACTCACGTGGCTTTTGATAAGAACCGTACATAAGGCCACGGAACATATGCAAATACACAACCACAAAGAAAGCCGATGCACCGGTTGAGTGCATATAGCGTATCAGCCAACCCATTTCCACATCACGCATAATATATTCTACGGAAGCGAAAGCACCTTCAGCTGAAGGCTCATAGGACATGGTTAGCCAGATACCGGTAACTATTTGGTTTACCAGTACCAATAAAGATAATACCCCAAACACATACCAGAAATTGGCTGGCGCAGCATAGTACTTCGACATATGCTCCTGCCACATTTGGGTTAGAGGGAAGCGATCATCGATCCAACGAATAACACCTTTTTCTGCCTTAGGGCGATTAGGATTACCGACAGCCATTATGCATTACCTCCATCTTCACCAATCAAGATTACATCATCAGACATATAATAGTGGGGTGGAATCTCTAGATTAGTCGGTGCAGGCTTCGCTTTATATACCCGACCGGACAAATCAAAAGTGGAACCATGACATGGGCAGTAGAAACCACCCTTCCAATCAGCGCCTAGATCAGCAGGAGCCACCTCTGGACGATAAGTTGGCGAACAACCAAGATGAGTGCAGATACCAATCATTACCATATACTCATCACGTAATGCACGCGCTGAATTACCGGGAACATAATCTGGCTGCTTGGACTTTGCCGAATCAGGGTCAGCAACACTGGCATCTAAGCCAGGCAAGTTAGCCAGAGCTTCAGCCGTGCGCCGAACAATCCATACGGGCTTACCACGCCATTCCACAATCATCTGTGCACCTGGTTCCAGTTTGCTGATATCCGCCTTTACCGGAGCACCAGCCGCTTTGGCTTTATCACTCGGGCTCCAGGAGGCCACAAACGGCACTGCCGCGCCTACTGCTCCAACGGCACCCACAGCAGTAGATGCGCCGACCAGCAAACGACGACGGGTTGTGTTTACGCCATCATTACTCATTCAATTTATCTCCAGCAAGCACTAGCTAATTTAGTCAGCTAACGGCTTGTCCTTTCGAGGTATTATAAAGGACCAAAAATTACCAGCGCATATGTTAAAGGAAAGACCCAAAATAGACAAGGTAAATAACCTTGTGATCCATAGGACTAATTGTTAATTTTTTTAATCATCGACCGAGCTACTATTGGATCAGACAACTGTATATTTGGGCAGTTAAAAATTATTTGTTTTTTATTCTAAACGCAAAAACCCAGCACAAAGGCTGGGTTTTGTAAAAATATATCCAAATCTTAACGCTTGGAAAACTGTGGCTTCTTACGTGCTTTACGTAGACCCACTTTCTTACGCTCAACTTCACGAGCATCGCGGGTAACAAAACCAGCAGCACGCAGAGTAGGACGCAGTGTTTCATCATATTCCATCAAAGCCCGGGTGATACCATGACGAATAGCGCCGGCTTGACCGAAGCCACCACCGCCAGTAACAGTGATCTTGATATCAAACTTGTCAATAGTTTCAGTCAGCTCAAGAGGCTGACGCACAATCATGCGAGCCGTTTCGCGACCAAAGTAAACATCGATAGAACGATCGTTGATGGAGATATTACCTGTACCAGGAGTCAGGAATACACGTGCAGTAGAGGTCTTACGACGACCAGTACCATAGTATTGAGTAGCTGCCATGATAGTCTCCTTACAAAGTCAGTTCTTGAGGCTGTTGTGCCTGATGAGGATGCTCAGTACCAGCGTAAACCTTTAACTTGGAATACATGGCACGACCCAAAGGACCTTTTGGCAACATACCTTTGACTGCGAATTCGATGGTGCGCTCAGGAGCATGATCAACCATCTGTTCGAAAGACATGGAACGAAGACCACCAGGATAACCGGTATGACGATAATACATTTTGTCTTGAGCCTTATTACCAGTCACATGTACCTTTTCGGCATTAACGACAACAATGTAGTCGCCAGTATCAACATGTGGCGTATATTCAGGCTTATGCTTGCCACGCAGACGGCGGGCGATTTCAGTTGCCAAACGACCTAAGGTAAGACCTTCTGCATCGACAACATACCAGTCGCGAGAAACTTCGGCTGGCTTAGTACTTACGGTTTTCATTTTTGATAACCTATTCTTGGCGAAACGGATCAATAGATCGTCTTTCGCACTTACCTATAATTATTGGTTATGAATAACAATGGGTAAACTGTACTCATAACGTGATAGCGCAGAAAATCTGCGAGGGCGGATTATATAGGATTTGATAACAAAAGAAAACTCTTAATCAGCTCTTTTAAAAGGTGTTAAGCGCAACTTAACGAGGGATGAATTAATACGCGTGATTACCTACTAAATGACTTTATGGCCTTACCACTAGCCATATACGTTAATCCCCTAGTTTACTTAATACTACTGGGCTTAACTGGAATATCATATTGCGGACGGTCAACATTTAAATGAGTGTCTTGCAAACCATAACGCTCGTCTAAAGTGCCATGCTCGGCATCGGGCTTTTTCGGCGCATAATCCATAGGTGGACGCACCATCACTTGAGGGGCTTGCTCAGCCACCACACTTTGCTGTGAAGATTCATCTAAACGTAACAAGGCTTCCACTGTCTCCGGATCATCACAAAGTGCTTGGGCGCCTTTGCTAAGTTCAGCATGAACTTTACGATAACTCTCAGTGAGGGCATTAACGGCGGTAGCCGTATCAGCAAAATGTAAAGCCACTTGTTCTTTATATTCAGCCAACTCAGTTTGCGCCGCCACGAGTTGTTCCGTCAGTTGATTCTGAATCGTCATATCAGAGTTGTTATTACGTCCAATGACAAAACCAATGGCCAAACCCAGCAACAGGATTACCAACCAAAAAAACCAGTCATTGCCTAATAATTCCACACTTTTCTCCTACCCAGATACCAAAATGGTCAACAACTCCTAATCTGGAGTCCTTTAGCATATTGTAATGAAAAAAAACAATTAAACCAGCGCCTAGTGTAGATAGAGGCGACTAAATTTTTTACCCACTCATATTTTAGGGTTTTAATAACAGAATAAGGCGGCGGATTATGAAAATAATAGCCATCAATGGTAAAATGTTCACCTTAATTTTGCTCACCCATAAAATACGATTGCGCCACACCATGGAAACACCACTTTCCCGCTATCAGGCCGACCAACAACGTGCAGAATTTTCTGCAGACCCTGCGCAAATGGAAGCAGTAAGCCATTTGCAACGTTTGTTTGATGAATTAATTATATCTAGTAGTAAAGTATCAACCCTAAAACGGTTATTTGGCCAGCAACAAAGGCAAGCCCCTCAAGGATTATATTTTTGGGGTGGCGTTGGTCGCGGCAAAACCTATTTAATGGATATTTTCTATGAATGTTTACCCATTAAAAATAAGCATCGCACCCATTTTCATCGCTTTATGCGCGATGTTCATAAACGCCTTGAACAATATCAAGGCGCCCGCAACCCACTACAAAAAGTAGCTGCTGATTTAGCGGCTGAGACCAGAGTACTTTGCTTTGATGAATTTTTTGTCACCGATATTACCGATGCCATGATTTTAGGGGGGCTACTAGAAGCGTTAATGTCCCACCAAGTTGTGCTTATCGCTACCTCTAATATTGAGCCAGCTAAACTCTATGAAAACGGCCTACAGAGACAACGTTTTCTGCCTGCCATAGCCTTGTTGCAAAAGCATACTCTTATCGTCAACGTCGACGGTGGCATTGATTATCGCCTGCGGAGCCTTAAACAAGCCGAGTTATACCATTGCCCTCTAGACGAAGATGCTGATATCAGCCTAGAAAAGAGCTTTGCCGCCCTATCCCCCTTAGGTAACAACAGTCTGAGTGATGGGGTTATTGATATTAATCAACGACATTTTCATTTTCGAAAACAATGTGAAGATGTTATCTGGTTTGATTTTGCTGAACTATGCAATAAACCCCGCTCACAAAATGACTATTTAGAGATTGCCAGCGAATACCACGGCCTAGTGGTAAGCAATGTCCCCCAGATGAATCGCAATACTGATGACCAAGCACGGCGTTTTGTGAATCTGGTTGATGTCTGTTATGACGCCAATGTAAAACTAATTATTTCAGCAGCAGTGGACTTACTCGAGCTATATACGGGTGGCGGGTTAGATTTTGTGTTCCAGCGCACTCTGAGTCGACTCCAAGAAATGCAATCGGAAGAATATCTTGCTAAAGGGCATATTGCTTCTTAACCAACACCATGTTGTTAGCTAGTTAGGCCGGGTTGTCGATCTCAATAAACTCACAATCCAAGCCAAATGCTTTGTGCAGGTGCTGAGCCAATGCCTGCACACCGCCACGCTCTGTGGCATGATGCCCGGCAGCAAAGTAGTGTATGCCATTTTCACGAGCACTATGCACGGTGGATTCAGAAATTTCACCCGAGACATAGGCATCCAGCCCAAGTTCAATGGCCTTATCAATATACCCTTGTGCACCACCTGTACACCAGCCAATACGACGAATAGGACGCTGATCAGGCGCGACATGTAACACCTTGCGCCCTAATTTCTGTTCCAGTAAGAAGACTACTTGCTCAGCACTTTGTGCTGCTGGCAATTCACCCCAAAGACCTAAACCAGTAGCACCTTCGCCTGTCAAATAACCCACTACTGGCCACCCCATTAGTTGCCCCAACTGAGTGTTATTACCTACTTCAGGATGACAGTCTAAGGGCAAATGAAAAGCCCACAAATTAATATCATTCACTAATAGGCTTTTAATGCGGCGCTGTTTCATGCCCACAATAGCATCCGATTCATTACGCCAAAAGTACCCGTGATGCACAATAATAGCCTGGGCTTTTTCGGCAATAGCCCTATCAATCAAGGCTTGACTCGCCGTCACACCGAAAACAACTTTGCTGATTTCCTCTGCGCCTTCCACCTGTAAACCATTAGTGCAATAGTCTTTAAATAAAGAGGTTTGTAGTAACTGAGCTAGATGCTGATCAAGCTGAGGGCGTAAAATAGACATAAAGGTTCCATATAAAAGCTATAGCAGGCGATAATAAAGCCATGACAAGGTTAAAATTTTGCCAAGCCAACTACGAAAGTTTAAACTAATAACTAGCTATCACCAACTATCAGGCAAATGGAACGCCTATGTCTAAATCAGCTAGGTATCTAAGTATATATATCCTGCTCGGCATTATTGTCGGGCTAGCTTTAGGCTTCGCGGGACAGGGCCCCATATTGCGCTGGTTAAATGAGCTTAATTACCCTCTACATAACAGCCCAACCCAAATATCCCAAGGCTATGGGGATGCAGTTGCCAAAGTATTACCATCCGTGGTCAGTATTTATGGCATTCGTATTGACCAAAATGCTAATCCTGAACTATTAAAAGAGCCTCACTATCAACAATTTTTAAAGGATAATATAGCCACCGAGCAAGTTGCGGGTATTAGTCTTGGTTCTGGGGTTATTGTCAGCCCAGACGGCCATATCCTCACAAACTATCATGTTATCGCCAATGCCGATCGTATTGAAACAAAGCTTCATGATGGCAACACAACAGTAGCCACAGTGATCGGTATTGACCCGGCCACCGATTTAGCTTTATTACAAATAGATTTACCTGATTTAACACCTGCTTCGATTCCGCGTAAGGCCAATAGCCGACCGGGCGATATTGTCTTGGCAATCGGCAACCCACATGGTTTGGGCACCTCTGTGACTATGGGTATTATCAGTGCTATGGGGCGCAATCAACTAGGCTTAAATACTTACGAAAATTATATTCAAGTCGATGCGGCTATCAATCAAGGTAATTCCGGTGGCGCCCTAGTAAATACGGCTGGGCAATTAATTGGCATCAATAAAGCCCATTTTTACAATTCTGAATCCAGTAGCCGCAGCCAAGGCTTGGGCTTAGCCATACCCATCAGTACGGCTAAACAAGTCGCTGAAAGCTTATTACGTGATGGCAAAGTTATTCGTGGTTGGTTAGGGGTAACTATGGAGTTAATTAGTCAGCAAGCCAAAGGCACTCTAACTCAATATGGTCAGCAAGAAAAAATTCTTATTACTGGTGTCTATAAAGGCAGCCCAGCCTTTTTATCTGGCCTGCAAAAAGGCGATATTATTACCAAATTTAATGGTCAAAGTATGGATAATGCCCCTGCCACACTTGAGTATATTGCCAACCTTAAACCGGGTTCAACACTTAGTATTACCTATCTGCGTCAAGATCAAGAGTATACTACTGAAGCCACTCTTGGTATCCGCCCCACCGCGCAATAAGTAGCGTTTACAAGCTGCTG
>DNNY01000157.1:4046-4356 GCA_003497765.1 Oceanospirillaceae bacterium | reverse complement strand
ATAGGTAAATCTTCGTTTTCACTGGCACGCCGATCACGGTATTCTAGATTGCCCGTATCCAAGCCACGTTCACCTATAACGAGACGGTGAGGTAGCCCCATCAACTCCGCGTCAGCAAATTTGTTACCAGGGCGTAATGGGCGGTCATCCAGCAGTACATCTACACCAGCGTCAACTAATTGCTGGTAGAGGTTATCTGTATAGTCGCGAACACGCTCTGATTTTTCATAGTTCAAGGGGGTTATAACTAGCTCAAAGGGCGCTAATGCCATGGGCCAGATAATGCCATTATCATCATGGTTTTGCTCAA
>DNNY01000157.1:0-3798 GCA_003497765.1 Oceanospirillaceae bacterium | reverse complement strand
CATGGTTTTGCTCAATAGCTGCGGCCACCACACGGGTTATACCGATACCATAACAACCCATCTGCATTACCTGGGCCTTACCGTTTTCATCCAATACATTGGCATTCATAGCCTTGGCGTATTTATCCCCGAGTTGGAAAATATGTCCAACCTCAATACCGCGTTTAATAGTGATCTGGCCCTTGCCACAGGGGCTTGGGTCACCCTCAACCACATTGCGTATATCGGCCACATCAGTAAAGTGGGCATCACGATCCCAATTAACATTAGTAAAGTGATAATCTGTCTCATTAGCGCCACAGGTAAAGTCGCCAATAACACTCGCTGCTCGATCAGCAATAATCGTGATATCACAATTGACAGGGCCAATAGAGCCCGGTGTAGTGTTAAGCTCAGCAGCAATACGTGCCTCGGGAGCCATCGTCAGTGGTGTGGCAATTAATGGATGCTTTTCTGCTTTGATTTCATTCAGCATATGATCGCCACGTAAAATCAGCATCACCAAAGGTTGATGGCCCTGTTCATCGGCAGTGCCTAAAACCACTAGGGATTTTAGACTTTGCTGAGGGCTTTGATCCAAGAATTCACACACGGCATCAATGGTCTTTTGCTCAGGAGTATGTATCTTATCCATAGCCGAACTTGGCGCAGGACGGGGTGTAGTCGGTAGAAGAGCCTCAGCCATTTCCACATTGGCAGCAAATTGGCTGCTATCACTAAAGGCAATATCATCTTCACCTGAGCTGGCTAAAACGTGGAATTCTTGCGAGGCATCACCCCCAATGCTGCCAGAATCGGCGCGCACGGCACGGAAGTCCAAACCAAGGCGAGTAAAGATATTGGTATAAGCGGCGTGCATCGCATCATAGGTGGCCTGCAGTGAGGCTTGGCTTAAATGAAAAGAGTAAGCATCTTTCATTACAAACTCGCGAGAGCGCATCACCCCAAAACGTGGCCGCACTTCATCACGGAATTTAGTTTGAATTTGATAAAAATTAACTGGCAGACTTTTATAACCGCGAATTTCTCGGCGTACCATATCGGTAATCACTTCTTCATGG
Source organism: Oceanospirillaceae bacterium (assembly GCA_003497765.1). Lineage (GTDB taxonomy): Bacteria > Pseudomonadota > Gammaproteobacteria > Pseudomonadales > Balneatricaceae > Njordibacter. Next base: position 2,737 of record DNNY01000157.1, on the reverse strand, counting down.
GTAGGGCCCACACAAAAATCACGCTCATGGCGGTCTTTTAGACGCAGTAGTTCAGGGCCATATTGTTGCCAGCGACCTGATTCTTGCCATAGTTCGGCAGGTTGTACTGCAGGCATCAATAATTCCAAGGCACCGGCAGCGTCCATTTCTTCGCGCACAATCTTCTCTACTTTACGAAGGGTTCGCACACCCAGTGGTAACCAAGTATACAGTCCAGAGGCTAGTCTGCGGATCAAGCCCGCACGCAGCATAAGCTGATGGCTGATTACCTCAGCATCGGCTGGGGTTTCTTTCTGAGTGGCGATAAAAAAACGGCTGGCGCGCATGGTGCTTGGCTTCCAATCTAATCGAATTAAGTAAAACGGCTATTGTAAGCCCACTGAACAGATTGATAAATGCTTTGGCCGTGAAAAGCCTAAAAAAGCCGTGTTTTGTGCCTAGCTTTGATACAGATCATGGCTTATATGGCAGTAATCTGCTTAAGGGCCTTGGTATATTGCTATTTTCAACCTTATGCAGGTTCCCCAAAGCAGTCAAAAACGAGTATAATTTCGCCCTTGTGTTAAACCTTGAGTGTAATCACCAAACAATAACTTAAATAGCCTTTTAATACTGTTATTGAAGAGTGATTTTGCATTAACAATGCATGGAGCAATATATGCCAATTTATGGCTATTCTTGTCAGGCCTGCGGCTTTAAGAAAGATTGTTTACAGAAGATGGGCGATGCGCCCATAGTAGATTGCCCCGCCTGCGGTAAACCAGAATTTACCAAGCAAGTCAGTGCACCTAGTTTTCGCTTAGCCGGAACGGGTTGGTATGAAACTGACTTTAATACTGGCGCGAAAAAGAATCTGGCTGGTGACAGAGACACTAGTAGTTCTGCTACCAGTGACTAATTTTACGAACTTTATTTAGGAAATAAGCTATGCGAAGCCATTATTGTGGCGAATTACGTGCCAGTGATATCAGTGCCGACGGCAGGCAACAAGTCATCCTGAGCGGTTGGGTGCATCGTCGTCGTGACCATGGTGGCGTAATCTTCTTAGATCTCCGTGACCGTGAAGGCATTGTGCAAGTGGTATTTGATCCAGATCGGGAACAAAGTTTTACCCTCGCTGATGCTTGTCGTAATGAATTTGTGGTGCAAGTCCATGGTATCGTGCGCGCTCGGCCTGCTGGTACCGAAAATGCTGATATGCCCACTGGTGAAGTTGAGGTGTTGGGTCAAGAGCTGGTTATTCTTAATAAATCAGACACCCCTCCATTTCAGTTAGACGAACACCAATCTGTGGGTGAAGACGTTCGCTTAAAATACCGTTATGTAGACTTACGTCGTCCAGACATGGCTCAGAAACTTAAGTTACGCTCCAAAGTTAGCACCTTTATTCGTAATTTCCTCGATCAAAATGGCTTCTTAGATATAGAAACACCTATTCTTACCCGTGCAACGCCTGAAGGGGCGCGTGATTATCTAGTGCCTAGTCGTACCCATGAAGGTCACTTTTTCGCACTTCCTCAATCCCCACAACTTTTCAAGCAATTACTAATGGTTGCGGGCATGGACCGTTATTATCAGATTGCCAAGTGTTTCCGGGACGAAGACTTGCGGGCTGATCGCCAGCCAGAATTTACCCAAATTGATATTGAAACCTCGTTTATGGATGAAGATCAAATTATGGGTTTAACGGAACAAATGGTGGTAGAGCTATTCCGCAACCAATTGGATATAGACTTGGGTGAATTCCCCCGTATGCCCTATGCCGAAGCCATGGAAAAATACGGTTCGGATAAACCCGACTTACGTATTCCGTTACAACTAGTAACGGTAGGCGAGCTGATGCAAGACGTTGAGTTTAAGGTATTCTCTGGTCCTGCCAAGGATCCTAATGGTCGTGTTGCTGCCTTAAAAGTACCTGGTGGCAATAGCATGACCCGCAAGCAGATTGATGACTACACCAAGTTTGTGGGTATCTATGGTGCTCGTGGTTTGGCTTATATCAAGGTCAACAATAAAGCGGATCTAGAAGAAGGCCTACAATCACCAATTGTAAAATTCTTACCTCTTGAGGTGCGCGCTCAACTATTGGAGCGGTTGCAAGCAGAAGATGGCGACTTAATCTTCTTTGGCGCCGATAGTGAAAAGATTGTTAACGAAGCCTTAGGTGCTTTACGTTGTAAAATTGGTGAAGATTTAGAGCTAATGACTTGTGCATGGGCACCCTTATGGGTAGTGGACTTCCCCATGTTTGAAGCGACCAGTGATGGGGGTATTACAGCGATACACCATCCATTTACCGCTCCTTCTTGTTCGCCAGAAGAACTGGCTGCGGCACCTTTACAAGGTTTGTCCCGTGCCTATGATATGGTATTAAATGGTACTGAGCTGGGTGGTGGATCTATTCGTATCCACGATCAAAGTATGCAGGCTAAAGTATTTGATTTGCTGCAAATTGATGCCGACGAGCAGCAAGAGAAATTTGGCTTTTTGTTAGATGCGCTTAAGTTTGGTTGTCCTCCCCATGGTGGTTTGGCCTTTGGTTTAGATCGTTTAGTTATGTTGATGACTGATTCCAGCTCGATTCGTGAAGTAATTGCCTTCCCGAAAACCCAAAGTGCTTCTTGTGTCATGACCCAAGCACCTGGCGTGGTGGCTAATAAGCAATTGCGTGAGCTTAATATAAAACTGCGGGAAAAGGTTACTGATAGTCAGTAAAAGCGCATCAATATAGGATAGA
>DNNY01000131.1 GCA_003497765.1 Oceanospirillaceae bacterium | reverse complement strand
GCCATTATCAAAGGTGTTCGCAGTCTATTAAGCAACTCAGGACAATCTTGTAATGCCCCTTCGCGCATGTTGGTTGAGCGCAGTATTTACGCCCAAGCTGTGGACCAAGCGACGGCAGAATTTGCGCGTACAGAGGTTGGTTTAGCGAGTGAGTCTGGCCGACATCTTGGTCCAGTGGTGTCTGAGCAGCAATATAACAAGATTCAAGGGCTTATTCAGGTGGGCATTGATGAGGGGGCACATCTAGCCGTTGGTGGAACAGGTAAACCAGAGGGTTTTGAGCAAGGTTATTATGTTAAGCCTACTTTGTTTACCGATGTAAATAATGCAATGACTATCGCCCGGGAGGAGGTATTTGGCCCGGTATTGGTGATGATGCCCTTTGATACGGAAGAAGAGGCCATTGCTATCACTAATGATACGGATTATGGCTTGACTAATTATGTGCAAACCACTGACGGTGCCAAGGCTAATCGGGTGGCACGTCAGTTACGTTCAGGTATGGTTGAAATCAACAGTACGGAAAGAGCAGGTGGAACACCTTTTGGGGGCTATAAGCAATCCGGCAATGGCAGGGAAGGGGGCTTATTAGGTCTAATGGAATTCCTCGAGGTAAAGTGTGTCAGTGGTTGGCATATAGACTAGGATTTAGTTGATCTGGAAAGTATCCGTTATTGCATTTAGCCGCCATAAGGGCGGTTTTTTCTTTTATATAAATATTATTTATAAAGTTGGCTTACCGCGTAGTTTTTTAATCTGGCCTTTTTGGGTTTTGGCATCCATGCGGCGTCGCTTTGAGGCTCTGGTTGGTTTGGTGGCGATACGTTTTTTTTGTTGCTTATTGGCCTCCTGAATCATTTGCTTAAGTTGCTCTAAAGCGGCTTGGCGATTCATTTCTTGGCTACGGCTATCTTGGCTTTTAATAATAATTTTGCCTGACGGGCTAAGGCGATGGTCTCGGAGCTTTAATAAGCGTTGTTTTAAGTATGCAGGTAGCGCCTTCGATGCATGAATATCAAAAAATAAATGTACTGCCGTAGAGGTTTTATTGACATGTTGGCCTCCAGCACCCTGGGCTCGAATAAATTGCATATCTATTTCTGGAGCTGGAATAGTAATCGTGGAGCTAATAATTAACATCGCGAAAGCTGTTTTGTTGTTACCGAACTAAGTGCCGCTGTTGGAACTCTTTACTGGTGTTATCCATAAATTTAACCATTAGCCATGTCATTACCATGGCAAATACCAAACGGAACCAAAGGATGCCCGACAGGTGGGCTCCAATTAGCATCACCAACAGTGTATCTTCAATAACACTGTGGAAAAAGCCTAACAAAGTAATGGCGGCAAAGATATCCCGTTTACTGATTTTGCCCGATTGGGCTTCTTTAATTAATAAGCCACCGCCAAAGGCTAACCCTAGGGTTACACCCACAAGAGCAATGGTGGTGGCTTGTTTGCCAATACCAATCAGTTTTAATATGGGCCTTAGAATGGCTTGAATAAAACGTTCAATACCGATCATTTTGAGTATTTTTAGGACAACGAGTAAGACAATAATAATCACTTGTATGGCTAATAGGCTCTCCAACTGGCTAAGTAGCCAATGCCATAAGCCTTCTGGTTGGGGCTGTGGTTGCCAAAATATTTGGGCTGGTGTTTGTAGATAGTTTGCTGTGCTATACCAGAGATGAAGTAACCAAGCCATTACATAGCCCCCGCCAATACGCAGTAGCAGTACACTGCGCAGACGCACACCAGTGCGTTGAGCAATGCGTCCTTCAATGGGCAAACCGTGTGCCATTAAGATGAGGGCACCCAGTACCGTCATTTGGGCAGTAGTAAAGCTGCTTGGGTCAGTTAGGTTGTAGAGAATAATTAGTCCAGCATAGATATTGGTGATAATGGTGGTAGCCCAAACTAAGCCCATGGTTTCAGGTAAACCTAAAGTGGCCATTAAGGGCGCCAATAGCTGCCCAAGTAGACCAATAACACCTATTTCCTCCAATACTTTAACCACAATAATAACTGGTATCATAATGCGAAAAAGGGGCAGGGACACTGTTAAAGTTTCCCGATACAATTCAGAGAAAAAACGCGTCATAGGTAATTATTTCCAATGCTGTTAGAGGGCTTGATCGAGTTGGTATTTTGCCGCAAGATGGGGAGCCCTAAATATAACTAAATTATGCCATGGAAAGTACCTTACTTATTGCTCTAATTACGACTTTCTTCTTTGTCTCTGTCACGCCTGGCATGTGTATGACCTTAGCCTTGACCTTGGGGATGACCATTGGTTTGCGCCGCACTATGTGGATGATGGTGGGTGAGTTAGTGGGTGTGGGTTTAGTTGTGGTGTTAAGTATGGTGGGCGTGGCCGCTTTAGTGTTGCAGTACCCCCAATTATTTATCCTATTAAAACTGGGTGGTGGAGCTTACCTTGTATATTTAGGTTGGCAATTATGGCTTTCTAAAGGCAGTTTAGCTATTGATTTGTCTGGCCAAGCAAAGCCATCTGGGCGTTGGCAGTTAATTAGTCAGGGATTTATTACCGCCATTGTTAATCCCAAGGGTTGGGCCTTCTTTATTGCTTTGTTACCGCCTTTTATTAATCTAGATAAGCCATTATTTACGCAATTAAGTTTTTTACTGATAGTAATATTGACCATTGAGTTTCTGTGTTTAATTGTCTATGCCACTGGTGGCAAGAGTTTAGGTAAACTGTTGCAGCATCATGGCAATGTACGATTACTTAATCGTATTGCCGGTACCTTAATGATCGGTGTCGCCATTTGGTTAATAGTAGGTTAATACAACTAGGCTCTTCTTCTACTTATATTTTTCAACAAGCTTATCTTTCTGCCTAACCAAAGCATCTGTTTGAGAGCACTATAAATGTGCTTCTTTTGCCTTCTATTAAATCCATATTGGTGCAAATAGTCTTGTTATCAACCTTCTGCTACCAATATTGATTACCAATTTGCTTGTTAACTAAATTTAACTTGTTATATATCGCAAAAAACGCACCAAAAATGTGCTTTGGTCAGGCTATGGGGATTTCTCCGTATTAGTTTAGTGCGTGCTTATGGCTGCTAAAGTTTACCTTTACTACCTATTAATTACCTGCCTTTTCGATTTTTTATTTTCTAATTAACTGAAATATATACAATTATTTTTTTTAAATTTCCTTAAAAATTTATTGGCATGCTTTGTGCAAATTGTGAGGTGGTACAAATCAACACTATTACAAATAAATTTTGTTGTTTGTAGTAATGCACTAGTAAATTTTTATTAAGGAGTCCTTGATGTTAAAAAATCGTTTTTGGCAAAGTGCTGTTTTGGCAGCCGCAGTTGCTGGATCAAGTATGGTTATGGCAGCCGATACCATTAAAGTGGGTGTACTTCACTCTCTTTCTGGCACTATGGCAATTAGTGAAACAACCCTAAAAGACACTATGTTGATGCTGATTGAAGAGCAGAACAAAAAAGGTGGTCTATTGGGCAAGCAATTGGAAGCAGTTGTTGTTGACCCTGCATCTAACTGGCCTCTATTTGCTGAAAAGGCTCGCGAATTGATTGAGAAAGACGAAGTAGCAGCTATCTTTGGTTGTTGGACGTCCGTATCCCGTAAGTCCATTCTGCCTGTTGTTGAAGAACTAGATAGTGTGGTTTTCTATCCAGTGCAATATGAAGGTGAAGAGTCCTCGAAAAATGTATTCTATACTGGTGCTGCGCCAAACCAGCAAGCTATCCCAGCTGTAGACTATCTAATGGAAGAGCTAGGTGTAGAGCGTTGGGTACTAGCCGGTACTGACTATGTATATCCTCGTACTACTAACAAAATTTTGGAAGCTTATCTACAGGATAGTGGTGTAGCTGCTGACGATATTATGATCAATTACACGCCTTTCGGTCACTCTGACTGGCAGTCAATTGTTTCTGATATTAAGAAATTTGGTGCTGAAGGTAAGAAAACAGCTGTAGTGTCTACCATCAATGGTGACGCTAACGTACCTTTCTATAAGGAATTAGGTTCTCAGGGTATTAGCTCTGCTGATATTCCTGTTGTTGCTTTCTCTGTAGGTGAAGAAGAACTGTCTGGTATGGATACCGGTCCTCTGGTGGGTCACTTGGCAGCTTGGAACTATTTTATGAGTGTTGAAAGTGAAGCTAACGATGAGTTTATCGAAAACTGGCATGCCTTTATCGGGGATGAAGATCGTGTAACTAACGACCCAATGGAAGCACACTATATTGGTTTCAATATGTGGGTTAAAGCTGTTGAGAAGGCAGGTACTACTGCTGCACCAGCTGTACAAGATGCCATTATCGGTGTATCTGTGCCTAACTTGACTGGTGGCTTATCTTCCATGATGCCTAACCACCACATCTCTAAGCCAGTTCTAATTGGTGAAATCCAAGACGATGGTCAGTTTGAAGTTGTTT
>DNNY01000205.1 GCA_003497765.1 Oceanospirillaceae bacterium | reverse complement strand
CACAGAGAAAGGCGTAAGCAATGATATTGGCCCCCACGCTATGGCGCGCGCCATGGACCCTCATTCTGCTTCCGCACAATTCTTTATTAACGTTAACAATAATGCTTTTTTAAACCATACTGGCAAAAACCCACAGGGCTGGGGTTATGCCGTATTTGGTAAAGTCGTTGAAGGTATGGAAGTCGTCAATGAAATTAAAGGCGTTGCCACAACAATACGCGCCGGCCATCAGGATGTGCCTGCCGAAAATGTGGTTATTGAAGCGGCTACCTTGTTGGAAGCCTAAGGCCTAGCCCATGCGTCATCTGTTTATTTCTGACCTCCACCTTGATTCTGGGCGCCCACATCATGTGCAGGCCCTAAGGGATTTTTGTGATAATAAATTAGACTCGTCTTCCCACCTCTATATCTTAGGTGATTTATTTGAGGCTTGGTTAGGTGATGACATGGGCTTAGTTGCTTATGCCGATGTGGTGAGTTTGTTAACTCAACTGGCTAAACAAGGCACCAAGGTATTTATTCAACACGGTAACCGCGACTTTTTATTAGGCAAAGAATTTGTAGCAGCAACGGGTGCCATTTTACTTGGCGAAGAAGAAGTCATTGAAATAAACAATAGACGCGTACTATTAATGCATGGAGATAGTTTATGCACCGATGATATTGACTATCAAAACTTTAAAAAACAGGTACGTGATCAACAGTGGCAACAAGATTTTCTTGCTATGCCTGCCGCTCAACGAATCGAACTGGCACAACAGTATCGTCAACAAAGCAGCAAGATGACCGCTGAAAAAGATAGTGAGATTATGGATGTTAACTCTGATGCAGTGTTAAAAGTTATGGCAAAGCATCAAGTAGATACCTTAATCCATGGCCATACCCATCGCCCTATGGTACACCAAAATCAAGGTTTAACGCGGATTGTTTTAGGTGACTGGCAAGGTCACTTCGATTACCTTGATTGGCCCGTAAATGATACTTGGCATTTTCTTCGCCAGCCTATTTAACCCGCTTATAAATTTTTTGGCAATAAAAAACGCCACCATATTGCATGGTAGCGTTTGTAATTAGTAACAGAGCAAACTGTTTTAACTATTAGCCTTTTAGCCTTTGCCCTTCCAAGGTACAAGATAGCGTTCTAACAGTCTAATACCAACGTCAATAGCAAAGCCGATAATACCAATTAGCACAATGCCCATAATAACCACATCGGTATTTTGGAACTTGGAGGCCGCGACAATCATTTTGCCCAGCCCTTTTTCTGCTGCAACTAATTCTGCCGCCACCACTGTGCCCCAACATACCCCCATAGCAACTCGAGCACCGGTAAAGATTTCCGGTAACGAGTTGGGAATAATAACACGCAGTAAAATTTGTAATTTACTCGCCCCGAGGCTATAAGCCGCATGAATTTTGGTAATACGTACCCCAGAAACACCTGATCGGGCAGCAATGGCCATAATCCATAAGGCCGCTAGAAATAACAGCACCACTTTACCTTCTTCACCAATACCAGCCCAAATAATAACCAAAGGTATTAAAGCCAGGGGTGGTACTGGGCGCATAAATTCAACGATTGGATCAAACCAACCACGGAACCAGTTTGACAAACCCATGGCATAACCCAATGGAATGCCAATAATAGCGCCAATCAAGAATCCTACCACTACCCGCCACAAGCTAAAGCCTAAGTGCTGAGCCAAAGTAATATTTTGGTAACCTTGGTCAGCGATAGTCAGCAAACGGCTCCAAACTTGTTCCGGCGCAGGTAAGTAAATATGCTCCATTTGAATACCATCATAAGGAACAACATTAAGGGTGCCCTTGTCAGTGAGTGATACCCTTGCAAAGCCTACGTCAACAGGATTATTTTTGCTAATTGGTTGGTCATTTACCTTAACAATCTCACCACCATTTTTACGCTTTATCTCATCGTTTTTATCCCACGGTAATAATTTGGAACGATATGCTTGGATGACCAAAGCGTCATCATTCACAATACCATTACCCGCCTCTACCACTGGCTTATCGGCTTGTTTGTCAGCTCTATGAACGATAACACTAACGTTAGCGCTGGCTGTTTCTCCAGAAACATCTTTAGCCGTATAAGTGAACTCACCACTTCCGATATAAGGCCCAGGTACATGTAAAAATGAAGGTAATAATTTAGAACCAGTAAAAGAACCCCATAAAACAAAGATTAAGAGCACGGAAACAATAGAAGCTGTGGTATTCGATACAACAGTACTTTCATCACCAAAGGTAACTGTCTTTAGAGAATTAAAGTTTTTTTCTCGACTAACAGACTTCCTTACCAAACGCCATAGAAACAGGCTGACAAGGATAATAGCAATATAGCCAAACAAGAAAATTAGAACAGAGCCAACAGATATCATAATAGCGACTGTTTCCATGGCTAAATCATAAAACACACTTGATTCATTCATTAGTTAGCCTCCTCTGTTCTACCCATTATTTCTTCTTCCATTTCCCAGATCATGGCCAAAATTTCTTCCCGCTTAGCCGTATAGTCTGGATGTTTCTTTACTTCCCTTAGGTCAGCACCAACACCAAGTTCGGCAAATGGTAGATTGTATTCTTTATGCACACGCCCTGGTCTTGGTGCCATAACTAATAGACGTTCGCCAAGTAACAGAGCTTCCTCAACTGAGTGAGTAATCAAAATAATGGTTTTACCCGTTTCTTTCCACAAATCCAGCACTAAAGATTGCATCTTTTCACGGGTCAAAGCATCCAAAGCCCCAAGGGGCTCATCCATTAAAATAACATCAGGATCATTGGCTAAACAGCGAGCCAAAGCAACACGCTGCTGCATGCCGCCAGAAAGCTCATAAACGGCCTTATCCTTAAAATCTTGCAGACCCACCATTTCGAGTAAACGATCCACTTCCGGTGCACTTTTTGATCTTGGCACGCCTTTCATATCCGGACCAAAAGAAACGTTCTTGCGCACATTCATCCATTCAAATAGTGCCCCTTGTTGAAACACCATGCCGCGCTCTGGACCCGGGCCTTCAATTAATTGACCATCGAGATGAATATCACCGTCCGTAGGAGCTAAAAACCCGGCAATAATATTTAATAAGGTAGTTTTACCACAACCAGATGGCCCCAAAACACTTAACAATTGCCCAGATTTTATATTTAAATTTATATTTTCCAGTGCTTGAACAGACCCACCGCCTGGCAGATCAAAACGCATGGATATATCGGCTATATGCAGATCGGACACACTAATACCTTTAAACTTTATTATCAGTTATAAATAAAACGTGGTAATGGAGACAGGAACGTATATACATAATTAACTCAACACTTCCTGCATAAATTGAAAGTTGACTACTGGCGTAGTCAGAAATAAACCAAGGCGCCAGAAAATTCTAGCACCCCAGTTGATTTAGTAGATCAGTCGACTTACATGTCGCCTGCAGCGGCCAAAGGACCAACTTCTACGTTAGCATCATAGCTGTCGTTCGCAGATGGAATAGAACCCGCATCAACAAATACCTGAGCTACACCTTTCATAAAGCTTTGTGCCCCACCGTCTAACCATTTGGCTGACAATTGTTCGTCAACGCTTGGGAACACAAAGGTGGATAGAGAACTAGCTGCATCAGCTTTACTCATACCAGCATCTTTAGCAATCATAGACAGCATAAAGTCAGGTTGGCTAGCATTCCAAGCAGCATTAGCGTCGGCAGTAACCGCCAAGAACTTAGCAACGGTATCACTATTTTCTGCAACAAATTCAGCAGGTGCTGTGGTTACGTCAAACACTAAGATACCCAGTTCTTCTTTTTCAGCACCGGTCAACAAGATATTGCCACTTTCCTTCATACGACGCAGCGCACCACCCCAGCCACATGCCATATCAATAGCACCTTGGGCCAAAGCCACAGCACCTTCAGCTGGTGCCATATCAACAATTTCTAAGCTACTTAAAGGCACATTAAAATGATCCATTTGCTTTAAGAAACCGTAGTGAGCAGCGGTACCAAGAGGCACAGCAACTTTCTTTCCAGCTAATTCACCGGCAGAATCTTTATCAATTTCAAGATCAGAATGCACAACACAGTTGTCGTTGTCTGAGTAAGACACAGCAACGTCAACGATTTGCAAATCCTGTCCGGCAGAAGTGGCAACAACAAAAGGAGGTACACCTTGAGATACAGAAATATGAACATCACCTGATGCCATAGCCGCAGACATAGCGGTACCCGTATCAAAAGCGACCCAATTAACTTTCATACCCAAAGCTTCATCATATGCACCAGAAACTTTGGCAGCTTGGAATGGCATTGGCCATTCAAGGAAATAAGCCACAGTAAGTTCATCAGGATGACCGTCAGCAACGGCGACTGAAGCGCCTGCCATCAAACCTGTGGCAACGGCTAAGCTTGCCGTAATAGACTTTAATTTCATTTTAATTCTCCCAGAGATTATGATTTTTATAATTTAATACCAAGAGCAAAAACTACTCTTAATTTTGAGTAGTTCGCTGAATATACTATTCAACAAAAAATAAGCCAAAGCCAGATAAGTATTTTTATTAGAGCCAAACTTCATAATGAATATTTAGATTCTAATAATAATACTAAAAATGAATAGCTCACTATCAGAATAGACCCATTAGTTACACGACGCAAGGGCACTTGTTGCTTAAAAGCGACCTGTTTAGCACTTTGTAAAATGCAATTAACTCTATGGCAGGCCTCAATTAATTAACAAATATGGATCATTTGGTCAGCATTTAGAGAAGGCGTTTTTGGAGCACTATTAAGTGGTTAATAAAAACCAAAAGAGATTTATAATTACCCCAATAGTGGTGCTAATTAAAACTAAATGGACCAAAAAGTACTAACAATGGAGTAACTTTCTAGACCCGTTGTTGGCCATGTAAAAGGCGTACTACATGGCGCGCCTCGGCAAAAAATAACCAACGCTCAGTCAATAAACCCGCCATCATAATGACAAATGCTAAGGCTAAACTTAAGGTATTTGGCAGCCAATATAGCAACCCAAAAGGAATAACAAAGGTTGTAGATAGCATTAGCCAGCGCATACGTAATAATTTTACACTGGCAACATCATAGATAAATTCGTTATTTAAGAAGCTAGGTGCAGAATGACCCGCATCAAGAATCCTAACTTTCTGCTTTAAGAAACTGGTAGCAGTCTGAATACTACTTCCACCAGGTACTTTAAACAGCCAAAAATAACTAAGCTTAGTTAAGGTAGTAAAAGCAACCAGTGCGCCAAGAACTGGTATCAGTAAGCCTAATTCTAAATCATTCCACGCGAGTAAAAAGGCCCAAGCTAGGCCACCACTCATGGCCGCAAATAACAAATACAAAATGGGGACTAAAGGATGATGCCATTGTCGAATAGTTTTTAAACTGGCATAAATCATGGCCGTAACAAAAACAATAATAAAACTAAATAACAAACACAAACCAGCCCAGATACTGACACTCTCCCATTGAAAATAAATGGCTGCGGCATACATAGCTGCTACGGGGTATAACAAAATCGCAAATACAGCTTCCCGAGATAGCCAAGAAGTACGGAAACAACTAAATGAACGCCACGCATTTTTCGGGTTGGCCAAATGCCAAGTAGAGGCTGAAAGACCAATACTAATAAGCACCATAGCAATGGTGCCAATACTAATTTGCATACCAATAGATAAGGCCCACCAAGTAAATAATTCATTTGCACTTAGCCAGCCTAGTAAACCATAGCCAGCGCCAGCAGTAACTGTAAAGATCAATACAGAAAAAGCAGGATGCATAATAAAAGCCTCTAACGATAAATAATACGATTAACGATCTGTTTGACCTTGCCTAGCACCTTGCCTCCCTGAGGCCGTTGTATAGGCTCACGGGGGGGTAAATAGGTATTCACTGGGTTATATCCCAACTCAGGCATTAGCGGCTTTCCATCACGCTGTTTATGGAGTTTGGATACTTCGGACTCTGGATCATCAAAATCGCCAAACACACGAGAATTTGTTGGGCAAGTTATCACACAGGCGGGTTGACGCTCGGACTCGGGTAATTGCTCATCATAAATACGGTCAACGCACAAAGTACATTTTTTCATGGTACCAGAGCCGGGGTCCAACTCACGAGCCCCATAAGGACAAGCCCAGGCGCACAGATTGCAGCCCATACAACGATCTTGGTCAATCAACACAATACCATCTTCGTCGCGCTTATAAGATGCACCAGTAGGACACACAGTCACACACGCTGCATCTTCACAATGCATACAAGAAAGGGGCATATTAACGGTCTTACTTTGTGGACTTTCACCTACCTCAAATGTGCGAATACGATTTAGCCAAGCCCCATTTGGGTTTTTACCATAGGGATTGGTATCCGTTAACGGGCCAATAGTGCCTGAAGTATTCCATTGTTTACAGGCCGTAGCACAAGCATGGCAGCCAACACAGGTATCAAGATCGATTGCTAAACCTAATTTCACCTACTTTACCTCACTTATGACGAGCGGCGGCCAAAAATATCAGACCAGGGCCGCTTTAAATTAACATTTATATGGCTGGCATAGCCTTGCTTAATCGGTGCTGGGGTAAAACTTGGCGGTGACTTAAGGGGCGCAAATTGCGGCCAACTGCCCTCTTCGCCTGCTGTAGCTGGCGTTATCTTAACTTGTAAATCATACCAAGCAGCCTGACCGGTTATGGGGTCAGAGTTGGTCATGCGAGAACCATCCTTATCACTAGGTAGTAGTTCGCTAATTAGATGGTTCATTAAGAAGCTCTGCTTGGCCTCATTAGTGTCATCACTTAAGCCCCAGGCGCCACCTTGTTTGGCAATGGCATTCCAAGTCCAAACGGTATTTGGGTTTACCCCTTCCATATGCTTAACTTGCACACGAATCTTGCCAGAACGTGATTCTACCCAAGCCCAATCAAAATCATTTATACCCATCTCCAATGCTGTTTGACGATGCATATAAAGATAATTTTGCGACATAATTTGCCGTAACCAAGCATTTTGCGAATCCCATGAGTGATACATAAACATTGGACGTTGCGTGATGGCATAAAATGGATATTCTTCACTACTCACAGATTGCTGCTCCAAAGGTGAATAGAAACTAGGTAAAGGATCAAAGTAGCGCACCAAACGCTGTTTTTGACTTTCTTCAGTGGGTTGCGGCCCATCATATAGGCCCTGCCCAGCCAAACGGAATTTTTGCAGGGTCTCTGCATAAAGCTCAATAACAATCTGCTCCGTACTACCCACCCAAGCTGCTTCTTTAGCTAATTGCAGATAATCTAAATTGGCATGGCGCATATAACGTTGGTTAGGTGCCAATTCGTATTTAAAGAAACACTCATTGTCTTCGTAAGCTTCCCACTGCTTGGGGTTTGGTGCGCCACGTAGGGATTGATCGCCATTTTCACCGCGCCAACCAGCCAAAAAACCAATACCCGGCGCACGCTCAAAGTTGATAATAAAATCTTTATAATTTTCGTATTTAGGTTGACCTTCCGCATTGGTAAAGGCCGGCAGTTTAAGACGTCCAGCGACCTCAACCATCACCTCTTGCCAACTTAATACATCACGATTAGCATCCACCACAGGGATACGCACAGCATCACAAGCGGCATCAGGCTCAGATATAGGCCGGTCTAGCATAGAAATGGTGTCATACCGTTCCAAGTAAGTTGTATCAGGTAAGACTAAGTCAGAAAAAGCCACAGTCTCTGAGTTAAAGGCATCACAGGTGACAATAAAGGGGATTTTATAATTACCCTCGGCATCCTTCGCCCGCAACATATCCATGGTCTCGGAAGTATTCATACTTGAGTTCCAGGCCATATTAGCCATAAACAACATCAAAGTATCAATAGGATAAGGGTCACCGGCCACAGCATTACTAATAACCATATGCATCAGGCCATGGGCAGCTATGGGCGCATCCCAAGAATAAGCCTTATCAATGCGCTGTGGCTGCCCTTGCTCATCAATAAGCAGATCTTCTGGGCAAGTTGGAAAACCCAAAGGTGCCGATTCTAGAGGCGTATTG
>DNNY01000007.1 GCA_003497765.1 Oceanospirillaceae bacterium | reverse complement strand
GGATAAAACAAGTGGATCAGGTGTTAATTGATCAATTATGGTTACAACGCCTGCAAGCACTAGTGCAATCCACACAACGAGGTATCTGGGTATTGGCGGTAATGTTAATTCTTGGGGTACTGCTCGTGATGGGTAACACTATGCGTATGCAAATAGAAAAGCGGCGGGGAGAAATTTTAGTCATTAAGCTAGTCGGCGGCACTGATGCCTATTTGCGCCGCCCCTTTCTTTATTCAGCACTTTGGACGGGTCTTTTTGCAGGCCTTTTAGCGAGCGGCATGATGGGTATTGCCTTGTGGGCTCTGCAGCCCTCACTTACCAACTTAGCCATAAGCTTTAGCAGCCAATGGCAACTGCATAATCTACAATTGTGGCATATATTTCTCACCCTCATTGGCAGCTCATGCCTAGCGATGCTAGCAGCGTTACTAACCGTACAACGCCAAATACGGCAAATGGAGCCGTGATTGAGTGCTTAAAAAGCACCTAATCTGAGCCATCTTTACAGAGCTTTACGCCCTTGCGGCCAGATTAGCCTTGCACTTGCCAATAAGCCTAACTAGTATTATGTTTTGAAAAATAGTTCCAACATACTGGGAGCTATAAAAGTGCTCTAATTATGCTATAATATGGCGCACATATAAGGGGCAAGTGACATCGGCATAAATTATCTACACCAGTTTGCCAACTGCCTCTAAATTGAAGGAGTTATTATATGGGTAAGCAACTACTTGCCATTGATGCCTTAACACCGGGTCAAAACCACGAGGCATATCTACAAACGGTTAGTGCTATTCCAGTACTTACCGTGGAAGAAGAGCGCGCGCTTGCTAACCGTTTATATCACGAAAATGACTTAGAAGCTGCTCGCCAATTGGTTATGTCACACCTGCGCTTTGTCGTGCACATTGCCAAAAGCTACTCAGGCTATGGCTTACCACAAGCTGACCTTGTGCAAGAAGGCAACGTTGGCCTTATGAAGGCGGTAAAACGTTTCAATCCTGAAGTTGGCGTGCGTCTTGTGTCCTTTGCTGTGCATTGGATTAAGGCTGAAATGCATGAATATATTCTCCGCAACTGGCGCATTGTTAAGGTGGCCACCACCAAGAGCCAACGTAAGCTGTTCTTTAATCTGCGTAGCTCGAAGAAGAAGTTAGCTTGGCTTACTCAAAATGAAGTCAATGCCGTTGCCGCTGACTTGGGCGTTGACGCCAAAGTTGTAGAGCAGATGGAAGGTCGCATGGCAGCTCAAGATATGGCCTTTGATGCACCCGAAAGTGATGATGATAATGCTTATCAGGCACCAGCATACTTTCTGGAAGATAAGGCTGCTGACCCTGCCTTACAAATAGAAGCCAACGACTGGGAACAAAACGCCAATCAACGTCTGGCTAATGCTATGGCGGGACTTGATGACCGCAGCCGCGATATTCTTCAACAACGCTGGCTAAGCGATTCGAAATCGACTTTGCATACCCTAGCAGATCAATACCAAGTATCCGCAGAGCGTATTCGTCAGCTAGAAAAAAATGCCATGAAGAAACTTAAGCTGGCCATGAGCTAAGGGATTTTAAGGAGTTCTTGAAATTAAAAAAGGCAGATTATAATCTGCCTTTTTTATACCCGCAGTTTAAGGCCAATAAAGCTTGCTTACCAATTAATATGGCGCCAGACATTATCCAAGACAATAGGCTGGGCTTGTACGGTCGGATGCAAACCATCGGCCATCATAAGCTCTGGATTAATAGCCACATCTTCCAAAATAAAAGGCACTAGTTGGGTGTTAAAACGTTCGGCTAATTGTGCATATTGCGCAAAGAAAGGTTCGCTATAGCGGGCACCATAGTTAGGCGGAATACGAATACCCAAAATCACCACGTTAATATCAGAGGCCTGAGCCATATTAATCATACGTGCTAGGTTGGCACTAATCGTTGGTACCGGATAGCCTCGCAAACCATCATTAGCACCCAGTTCCAATAGAAGCCAATCGGGGTCAAACTCTTGTAAAAGCATGGGCAAACGACGCAACCCACCTTCACTGGTTTCACCACTGATACTGGCATTAATTACCATCCAATCCTTACTTTCGAGCTCCTGTTGCAAACGCTTTTCCAACAATGCTGGCCAGGCTTCATGTAAACTCATGCCATAACCAGCACTTAGACTATCACCCAAAACTAAAACCGTTTTGGCTTGAACCGGGAGGCTAATACTTAGAAATGTAAAAATAATGCAAAAAACTGTGTTTGCCATACCGAAGCTAGCTTTAAATTGCGATAATCTAAACATGATTAATTCTATCATTGGTAATCCTATGTCAAATAATGCACCGTTTCTGGCCACTGACGGCCTGTGCCAAGTAATAAATAGCCCAAACGGAAATGCAGATCAACCAGATTTACGTATTCTTGACCAAGTTGATCTCAATATTGTACCCGGTGAAAGTGTTGCCATAATTGGTGCATCAGGTTCTGGTAAAACCACATTACTAGGTATGCTGGCAGGTCTTGATACTCCAAGCCATGGCAAAGTATATCTGGCTGGTACTGAAATTACTGCTTTAAATGAAGAAAAACGCGCCAATATTCGTAAGCAACATGTCGCCTTTATTTTCCAGAACTTCCAGCTACTTCCAAGTCTTAATGCCCGCGAAAACGTAATGCTACCCCTTGAGGTAAAAGGCGAGACTGATGCCAAACAACGGGCTGATGAATATCTGCAAAAAGTGGGGTTGGGTCAACGTGGTCATCACTACCCCAACCAATTATCTGGTGGTGAACAGCAACGGGTAGCGATTGCCAGAGCTTTTGCCGCCCAAGCACCCATTCTATTTGCCGATGAACCAACGGGTAATCTGGACAGTGATACCGGCAACTATATAACGGATTTATTATTCGAACTTAATCAGGCTGCTAACACCACGCTAATCCTCGTTACTCATGATCCTAAGTTGGCGGCTCGCTGTGAACGTACATTAAATCTCCAAGGTGGACGCCTACAAGACACAACTGAGGTTACCACTAATGCTTAAACTAGCTGCTAGACTTGCTTGGCGTGACTGGCGTGGTGGCGAATTACAACTCTTACTGGTGGCCTTATTACTGGCCATCACCAGCCTCACCAGTATCAGCCTATTTACCACCCAAGTTCAACAAGCCATGGTTGCTGAAGGTGCAACCCTTTTGGCAGCGGACTTGCGCCTTAATGGTAGTGCCAAGATAGAGCCAGAGTGGGAACAACTAGCTAAAGAACGCAATCTGCAACAAGCCCAAGTTCATCGTTTTCAAGGTATGTTGTTTAATGAAACACAGATGCAACTTGCCAGCATCAAGGCAGTGAGTGACCAATATCCTCTAAAAGGTTCACTGCAAGTGAGTGATATCGCTTTTGGTGAGGCCGTAACAGCCAAGCGCGGACCCAAACCCGGTGAGCTCTGGCTAGACTCACGCTTGCTTGCCAGCTTGGAAGCCAAAGTTGGTGATCAAGTTGATGTTGGTGAAGCCACCCTGACCCTTACCAAGGTACTCATTAGTGAACCAGATCAAAATGGTGGCTTTGCTGGTTTTGCGCCGCGCGCCATGATTCATCTAAATGATTTAGCTGCCACCAACGCAGTGCAAACGGGTAGCCGCATTAACCGTAGCTGGCTATTAACTGGGTCAGGCCAAGATTTACAAGATCTCAGGGAGACTGTGACCCCATTGTTATATAAAGCCCAGAGCTGGAGAACCCCAGATGAGGCCAACAACCGGTTGGGTGACACCTTAGATAGAGCAGAACAATTTTTGCTGTTAGCTGGCTCATTAACAGTTATTTTGGCTGGCGTAGCCCTGGTGCTTTCTGCTCGTCGCTACAGCCTCCGCCAAGCCAAACATGTGGCTTTGTTAAAATGTTTGGGACTACGACCACAGCAATTACGTTGGCTCTACCTTACCCAAATGTTGCTACTAGCTTTAGCTGCATTACTGCTAAGCTTGCCCTTCGCTTGGTTATTATATTCTGGCCTGTTAGCCATTTTAGCCGACTATATTCGCGCCCCAGAAGGTATCCCATTACAACCTTTTGTATTGGGTGGGGTAACCGGCCTACTCTGCTTGTTAGCCTTTGTTATGCCACCAATGTTGGGCTTGGCCCAAGTGGCACCGGCACAGGCTCTGCGCCAAGCTGTGGCGAGAAACGCGCAGCCCATTAGCCACTTATTAATTGGCTTTGTGGCTATCCTAGGCCTGGTTTATTGGCACAGCCAATCTTTACTGATTACTTTCGGACTAGTCGTTGCCATAGGTGGACTACTGGCCCTGTTATGGGCCCTAAGTCGGGGGATATTATGGATAACGGCGCGATTGCGCCAATATCTTGGCCAGGCAGGTAAGCTTGGTATAGCTAACCTCCATCGTCGGCGCCGCCAAAATAGCATGCAAATGATGATCTTTGCCTTGGCATTAATGCTGTTATTTAGTTTGCTTGGGGTGCGTAATTTCCTTTTGAGTGATTGGCAACAGCGGCTACAAACGGGCATACCCAATGTATTTATGCTGAATATTTTTGGTGAGCAACGGGAAGAACTAGATAAGTTTGTCATCGATAATGAGATTAACAGTGATGGCCTTAACTTCTATCCTATGACCCGTGGTCGTATCGTTTATCCAGACCCAGAAATGCTTAATGCAATGGCTCAAGGTCAACCGGGCCCAAGTGCAGATCGTGAACGCAATCTTACTTGGAGCGAAGAACTGCCTGCTGATAACGAGATTGTTGCTGGCGCTTGGTGGAGTCCAGAAGATACAGACTTACAAGTATCTGTGGAACTAGATTATGCCACGCGCTACAACTGGCAAGTTGGTGATTATTTAATTTATAACGTGGCAGGCATAGAGCATAAGGCCACTATTACTAATTTGCGCACGGTCGAGTGGACCGGCTTGCAGCCAAACTTCTTTTTGGTATTTTCTAAGCCCTTAACGGATATCTATAGCACTACCTATTTGGCTAGTATGTATGTTGCACCAGAACAACGACCGCAACTAAGCAACTTGCTACGTGCCCAACCAACCATTTCTATGATCGACGTTGATCAAATATTGAAACAAGTGCAAAAGGTGGTTGCTCAGCTATCTATGGCCATTGAAAGTATTTTATTACTTATTTTGATCGCTGGGGTGTTAGTGCTAGTGGCAAGTGTACAGGCAAGTCGTGATGAACGTATGCATGAAAGTGCTATTCTTAGAGCCCTAGGCGCTAGTAAAACCCTAATTCAGAAAATGCTCCTTATTGAGTATATAACCATGGGCATTATTGCCGGTTTATTAGCCAGTGCTGGGGCT
>DNNY01000152.1 GCA_003497765.1 Oceanospirillaceae bacterium | reverse complement strand
TAGCGGTTACGGTAACTAGACGGTCTTTGTTTAATTTGCCCATACCATGAATCAATGTGACACCGTTAGCTTTAAACAAGCCAGCCACACCCATGGTTAATTTGTTTACAATATTTTCTTTGCGCTTGATCATAGTTGGCACGTCAATCTTCACGTCGCCAGTGTTAATACCGTGATCTTTAAATTCAGCTTGGGCATCATGGAATTTATGGGTTGAATCTAGTAGTGCCTTGGAAGGTATACAACCTACATTTAAACAGGTACCACCCAGAACTGCAGCGCCTTTGTCGTTAGTCCACTTCTCTACACAGGCGGTTTTTAAACCCAATTGGGCAGCTCGAATGGCGGCAACATAGCCACCTGGGCCACCACCGATAACCACAACATCAAATTCTTGTGCCATAATATTCTCTCTTACACTCAAGCTCTTGATCACAGAGCAATGATTAATTCCATAAATTTCAAATTAGATTTCCAGCAGAATACGCGCTGGATCTTCTAGCAATTCCTTAATCGTCACTAGGAATTGCACGGCTTCTTTACCGTCAATCATACGATGATCATAGGACAGAGCCAGATACATCATTGGGCGGATCACTACTTCACCGTTTTCGGCGACTGGTCGCTCCTGAATCTTATGCATGCCCATAATGGCCGTTTGCGGTTGATTTAATATAGGAGTAGACATCAAGGATCCAAATACCCCACCGTTGGTAATGGTAAAGGTACCGCCTTGCATATGCTCCATGGTGAGCTTACCGTCACGGCCTAACTTGGCCAATTCTGCGATACCACGCTCAACATCCGCCAAGCTCATTCCATCGGTATCACGTAAAACCGGTACAACCAAACCACGCTCAGTAGAAACCGCAACAGAAATATCCTGATAACCATGATAGACAATATCATTACCATCTAAGGACGCATTCACTGCTGGGAAACGCTTAAGAGCTTCTGTGGCTGCTTTTACAAAAAACGACATAAAGCCTAGTTTGGTGCCATTATGCGTCTTTTGAAACTGCTCTTTATATTGACTACGTAAAGCCATAACCGGCGCCATATTAACTTCATTATATGTAGTCAACATAGCTGTTTCATTGGTTGCAGCAACTAAACGCTTAGCAATAGTTGAGCGTAAACGTGTCATGGGCACACGTCTTTCGTGACGCTCACCGGGAGCCACTGCAGTTACTTCAACGGCTGTACTAGCAGGTGCCGCGGCAGGAGCTGGGGCTGCGGCTGGAACACTTTGCAGATGATTTAACACATCTTCTTTAAGAATGCGTCCACCTTTACCAGTGCCGGCAATTTGACTAGCTGAAAGGTTGTTTTCATCCAATAATTTGCGTACCGCTGGGCCACTAACATCACCAGCATCAGTGGCTGTGTCAACCACAGTCTCAGCCGTTGTTTCAGCAGTAGATGCTGCTGACACTTCACCAGCTTCAAAAGTAGCAATCACTTCATCGCTTAGGACAGTATCACCCTCACCTTTAATAATTTTGACAACGGTACCATCGGCAGGAGCCACAACTTCCATCACCACCTTATCAGTTTCGATGTCGACAATTAGCTCGTCGCGTGAACAAGCTTCGCCGGGTTGCTTGTGCCAAGTAGCGACGGTACCGTCTGCTACAGATTCAGGAAAGGATGGTGCTTTTATTTCCATAGACATAACTTTCTCTTTTGCAATATTGCTCGTTATGGGTTGATCAAACCAAATTCATTAAGTTGTTAGAGGTTCTAGGCCTAAAGCCTGAGCCACTAACAAACGTTGTTCTTCAAGGTGAACAGATATATAACCAGATGCCGGTGCAGCTGATGCTGGTCGGGAAGCAACACCTATCTCTAAGTTGGCATTATGTGATTGAATCACCTTACGCATATGATGCTGACTGCAATACCAAGCACCCTGATTCAGGGGCTCTTCTTGACTCCATACCACTGTTCCTAGTTGCTTATAGGTAGCTAAAACAGCTGCCAGATCATCTTCTGGGAATGGGTATAGTTGTTCAATTCGAATAATCGCCACATCATTAAGTTGTTCTTCCTGCTGCTTTTCCAGCAAATCATAGTAAACCTTACCACTAGTTAACACGACTCGTTTGATAGCATCTTTGTCGGTGCAACTATCATCAATAACTGTCTGGAATTGTCCCTCAGCAAGCTCATTAATATCAGATACAGCTAACTTATGCCGCAGCAAACTCTTAGGCGACATCACAATAAGTGGCTTACGCATTGGGCGAATAGCCTGTCGGCGCAGCATATGGAATACCTGTGCAGGTGTTGATGGCACACAAACCTGAATATTGTGTTCTGCACATAATTGTAAGAAGCGTTCCAGACGGGCTGATGAGTGCTCAGGACCCTGACCTTCGTAGCCATGTGGCAATAACATGGTTAGGCCACACATACGTGCCCATTTGTGCTCACCACTAGTGATAAACTGGTCAATAACCACTTGCGCACCATTAGCAAAATCACCAAATTGAGCTTCCCAAATAACCAGCCCCTTGGGTGCAGTCGCGGCGTAACCATATTCAAAAGCCAATACAGCTTCTTCCGATAAGTAGGAATCAAAAATGGTAAATTCAGGCTGGTCAGCAGATAGATTCTTCAATGGCACATAAGCACCTTTGCCTTTTTGATCATGAAGTACAGCATGGCGATGGGAGAAGGTGCCACGGCCAACATCTTGACCTGTTATGCGGATGGGGTAACCCTCTTCTAGCAAAGTAGCATAAGCCATAATCTCGGCGAAGCCCCAATTGCATTGGCTGGCACCATTAGCCATCTTCACACGATCATCAAGAATTTTCTTTACTTGACGCTGGATCACATGACCTTCGGGTATAGTGGCAAGACGCTGCCCCAAATCACGAATAATGCCTACATCCACTGAGGTATCAGCTGCCGTGGTCCAATGATGATTTAAATATGGCTTCCAATCCACGAAAGTAGTGGTGTCTGGCTGGGTAACCAAGGATTTAGCAACGTGTCGACCATTATCAAGGGCATCACGATAATCATTTTGAAACGCCTTAGCTTCATTTTGTTGCAAAACTCCCTGCTTAATCAAACGCTGGGAATAAAGTTCTGGTACTGATTTTTGGGCTTTAATTGCCGCATACATTAATGGCTGTGTACCAGATGGCTCATCGGCCTCGTTATGGCCGCGACGACGATAACAGACCAAATCAATAACCACATCACGGTGATATTCATTGCGATAATCAAGAGCTAGCTCAGACACAAAGGCCACGGCATCAGGATCATCACCATTGACATGAAAAATAGGTGCATCAATAAATTTAGCAACGTCGGTACAATATTCCGTTGAGCGTGCATCGTCTCTGCGACTAGTGGTAAAACCAACTTGGTTATTGACCACAATATGCACCGTACCACCGGTCTTGTAAGCTCGGGTCTGCGACATTTGGAAGGTCTCCATGACAACGCCTTGACCTGCAAATGCTGCATCTCCATGAATGAGGATAGGTATAACTTTATTTCTTT
>DNNY01000212.1:1483-3783 GCA_003497765.1 Oceanospirillaceae bacterium | reverse complement strand
ATTTAGGGATCAGACCATGAGTGTAACCATTTACCATAATCCACGCTGTTCTAAATCACGTGCTACCCTGGCTCTTCTTGAAGACCAAGGTATTACGCCAGAGATTCGCTTATATTTGCAAGATCAACTTACTGCAGAAGAGCTATCTGAGCTACTAAAGATGCTTAATATGAGTGACCCTCGGCAACTAATGCGCACAGGTGAAGCAGCTTATAAAGAGGGCAACTTAGCTAACAACCAACTTACCACTGAACAGCTTATTGGTGCCATGATCGCCACGCCAAAATTAATCGAGCGGCCTATTGTCATATCTCAGGGTAAAGCCCGTATTGGTCGCCCACCAGAACAAGTATTGGATATCTTATAAACATGGAATATTCACAAAAGCGTCGTTATTCCCGCTTTGCTAGTCTGGCTGGCTATTGGGGTTTGCTGGGGTATTTTTGTGCTAGCCCATTCCTCTACCCGATTGCTGATACCAACCCCCTAGTGATTATTGCAGTTAAGGTATTACCCCTACTCGCCTTTGCACCGGGCCTTATAAAAGAAAATAGACGCACCTTAGCTTGGTTGTGTTTTGTGCTATTGATTTATTTTATCTTTACTGTCGCGATGTGGCAGCCACAAAGCTGGGCAACCATGGTGTTAATTGTAAGTTTGTTTATCAGTTCCATGATGCATATTCGCTGGCATAACCGCGCCCTTAATGGCCCACCACCAAAACGCCAGAAAAAGTAATAGAGAAAGGATCGGGTTGTTCAGACTGGATTAACTATTTAGCTAGCGCCCTGAGCACGACGAGCTAAACGCTGACGTTCGAATTCACGTATACGTTGACGATAATGCTCAACGGTTTGCGCCCTTAAAACACTGCGGTTTTCGTCGTACAACTCGCCACCCAGATTATTAGCCAGGCATTGTGCCGTTTCTAGCATATAGTCAAAGGCGCGAATGCTGTCATTAGCACTTGGCAAAGTCATAAAGAACACCACACCTGCTGTGTGGACACTACTCATAGTATGCAGATCAAAAGACCCACTCTCGGTCATATTAGCCATACTAAATTGGGTTTGTCCTTCAAGGAGACTATCCTCGAAGCGGTGGAATAGATCCATAGTCCCATGCACCATGCCACAAGCCTCTACTAAACCGCGTAGTTGTTCGCCAAAGAAACCTCGAGGTTCGTTGGCTACGACTATAATACTTAATACTTGATCTATACCGGCAACTACAGAGCCCTCAGCTTGGTCCTGTTCAGCAAAGGCCTTATCTTCCTCTGCCTGCTTGCGCCGATTTTCTAGAAGCATTTTGCCAAAGGAGAAGGAAGTTACTTTCGCTAAGCGTGCACCAAGGGTATCTTCTGTCTCGTCTTGATCATCATCAAGCCCGGTATCTGTAAGCAAAATATCATCGGCTGCTACCTCTGCTTGGTATGCCAATTCAGAATCTTCTTCGCCAACAGCGGTAGTGTTTGTTTGAAATAACGTTTCATCAGTTCCTAGTTGCTCTATTATTCCATGTTCCAGAGCAATTGCATCTAGTGTCTCTTCTACTTCAACCTCAGCTAGCTCTGCAGTTTCAACGAGCCCATTAGAGCTTGTGGAGCTTATTGTTTCGGCGACAATACTTAGTTGTTCTAACTCGGACTCTTGCTTGCTTGCAGTAGCTACTGAAGTTGTATGTTGTATATTGGAATAGGCTTGCCATTCTGCTTGGGTCTCAGCCACTTCATCTTCAATAGCCAGATCAGCAAACATATCGCTCTGCACCATTTTGTGTGACTCAACAACTTCATGGACTGGTCTGGTTGGATCAAACACCGCAGCTAATGGGTTTTCTTCCTGTGGCAACAGGGCTTCGTCGTCCATATCTGGGGCGGCCAAATCAAATTCCGATTCACTATCCTCAGCTACAGGCTCTTCACCAATATCCATTTCTGCCAAAGGTTCTTCAGCTTGTACTTCAGCTTCTATTTGGCTTTCAAAGGGACTTTCAATTTCATCCTGAACTTCATCCATAAGTTGAGGACTAACTTCAGACTCTTCATCAAGTGCTAGTGCAGTATCCTCTAACTCAACCAATTCTTCAGGTGCTTCTAATTCAGCTATGTCTTCTGCATTAATTTCTGCAATAATTAATGCTTCTTCATCAATGCACGCTTCAGCTGCCAGTATTTCATCATTGGCAAGCGCCTCTTTATCAAGCAACTCTTCATCTAGCAAGTCATCGACAGCATCGAGATCATCTTGCACATATTGGTAGACTTCTTCGGCGTCAGACAGCTCTGCAGTCTCAGGCGC
>DNNY01000212.1:0-1211 GCA_003497765.1 Oceanospirillaceae bacterium | reverse complement strand
GTCTCAGGCGCATCATGATTAGTGACTAGGCGTGCACCACCATTTGGTAGTTCTGAGCGATAGTCATCAACGGGTAAATTTTGGAGTGTTTCGTCGAGCTTAATAGAAAGTGGTGAGGGTCGGGAAATCATGCGGCGAATGCCGTCTATGGCGATAGCAATGATGGAGAGTCCACCAAATACGAGAAACCAGTGCGTTAATGTCATAGGTTAACCACATGCATCTATTATTTTTTAGTCTACATCTATAAGCCAAGCATGCCTGCTACGGCTATAGAATAACTGTCGACAGCCACACTATACCCATAATTAGTAAATAACGAAACCCCTTTTTCATATTTTTATTAGTGTTAAATTTTGCACATATGACAGTGCTTAGGAAATTACCTAAGGTCAATTTATTAGACTGAACACCTAATCCCTTAATGAGGCTAATGGCTTATTAATACTGCATAAATAAAAATTAAGCATGACTATATTTTATGAATTTTGGTTATTTATAAAAAGGGGAAACGGAAAGTAGGTTTGCATGACTTTACAATTCGATAGCGTATTAAGGGTAGGTTATACGCTCAATAACAACAAAGAAAGTGATAAAAGTAAACTGACTGAAGAATATTAAACCAGTTCTTGGGTCATATTGACGGCTTCGTCAACATCGACAGTAACGAGCCTAGATACACCTGATTCTTGCATGGTTACACCCAGTAACTGATGGGCCATTTCCATAGCAATTTTATTGTGGGATATATAAATAAACTGCACCTTGTCAGACATTTCTTTCACCAAACGGCTATAACGTTCAACGTTAGCATCATCAAGGGGTGCATCAACCTCATCAAGCATACAGAAAGGTGACGGGTTAAGTTGGAAAATGGAAAAAACTAGGGCAATGGCTGTTAAGGCTTTTTCGCCCCCCGATAGCAAGTGAATACTGCTGTTACGCTTGCCTGGGGGTTGCGCCATAATCGTTACACCCGTTGATAATAGGTCATCATCGGTTAATTCTAGGGAGGCCCTACCACCGCCAAATACTTTGGGGAATAGGTCTTGTAAACTAGCATTTACGGTATCAAAGGTTTCTTTAAAGCGACTTCGTGTCTCGCGGTCAATTTTTCGAATTGCTTCTTCAAGGCTATCCAGTGCCGTGGTCAGTTCTTCATGCTGCTGATCAAGGAAAACCTTACGCTCTTGCTGTTCTTGATACTCATT
>DNNY01000122.1 GCA_003497765.1 Oceanospirillaceae bacterium | reverse complement strand
AACTCGGCCGGCGCCAGCAAAAATAACCCCTATGGCGGAAGCATCTGATCCGCTACCCAGTGCTGATGATATGGGTTTAGTTGATGATGGGGCTAGTTATAGCCAAGTTGGTGGGCGTAGTGAAGGCTTAAAGCTTTTAGATAGTTTTCTTAACCAACGTGGTGAAGGCTATACCAAAGAAATGTCTTCACCGGTGACGGCTTTTGATAGTTGCTCAAGGTTATCAGCCCATTTGGCCTTTGGCACCTTGTCTATTCGTGAGGTATTCCATGCCTGTGAACAGCGCAAAAGGGAAATTAAGCAGATGCCTTGGGGCACAAAAGGGCAATGGTCAAAAGCCTTGCGTTCATTTTCGGGGAGACTGCGTTGGCATTGTCACTTTATACAAAAGTTAGAAGATGAGTCGCGGTTTGAATTTGAAAATATGCATCCAGCCTACAATGCCTTACGAGTAGATAGTTTTAACGAAGACTTTTTCACTGCCTGGCAGCAGGGTAGGACTGGTTACCCCATGGTTGATGCCTGTATGCGTGCTCTAACCGCCACTGGTTGGCTAAATTTTCGTATGCGCGCCATGGTCATGAGCTTTGCTAGTTACCATTTGTGGTTGCACTGGCGAAGGCCAGCACTGCATTTGGCGACGCTATTTACCGACTATGAGCCAGGTATTCATTATAGCCAAATACAGATGCAATCAGGCACCACTGGGATTAATGCGATTCGTATTTATAACCCTATCAAACAAGGCCTCGATCAAGATCCCGAAGGCGTTTTTATTCGCCAGTGGGTGCCTGAGTTGCGTGATATTGATCAAGCCTTTGTGCATACGCCTTGGTTGGCCAGTGCTGATACCAATGGCTACCCAATGCCAATAGTCGATGAAAAGATCGCTCGCAAAGCCGCTGCTAGCCAAATTTATGGGCTCCGAAAAAATAATGCTGCCTTTCGAGAAACGGCACAGCAAATTTTTACCAAGCATGGCAGTCGCAAATCGGCACCAAGCAGAAGAGTGGCAAAGAGAAGGGCACCCAATAAAGCCCAAGGGGAACTGCCATTATGAAAACATTACGCTTAATTTTGGGTGATCAGCTTTCAGAGTCTATTTCTAGCCTCCATGGCTGTGAATTGGCCACAGATATTATTTTCTTATGTGAGGTTTGGGATGAGGCAACTTATGTTAAGCATCACAAAAAGAAAATAGCCTTTTTGTTTTCAGCGATGAGGCATTTTGCTGAACAACTGACCAACCAAGGTTATAAGGTTGCCTATACCAAGTTGGATAATCCAGACAATACAGGTTCCTTTATGGGTGAAGTAGAACGTCTTTGCCAAGAGCATCATTTTGACCGTATTGTCGTCACTTACCCCGGGGAGTATCGAGTGCTGGCAGATATGCGCACTTGGGAAAAAACCTTAGGCATACCTGTTGAAATAAGAGCAGACGATCGTTTTTTATGCTCACCAGAGACCTTTGCTGCATGGGCCGATGGGCGCAAACAACTGCGCATGGAATATTTCTACCGGGATATGCGTAAGCAATACCAAATTCTAATGGAAGATGATCAGCCTTTAGGGGGTAAATGGAACTTTGATGCTGAAAATAGAAAGCCGCCCAAGCAAGGGCTAACTGTTCCCAAACCTTATATCGGTACAATAGATGCTATAACCCAGGAAGTTATGGACCTAGTTGCAGAGCGTTTTGACCACCATTTTGGTGATTTGGCGCCATTTTACTTTGCTGTTACCCGTGCTGATGCCTTGCAGGTTCTAGAGCAATTTATTGATCAACGGTTTAATCACTTTGGTGATTATCAAGACGCCATGATTGAAGGTGAGCCATGGATGTATCATTCCCATATTAGCTTTTACCTTAATTGCGGTTTGCTGCTGCCGCTAGAGTGTGTGCAAGCTGCAGAAAATGCCTATTATGCGGGTAAAGCGCCTTTAAATGCCGTAGAAGGCTTTATTCGTCAAATAATAGGTTGGCGTGAATATGTGCGTGGTATCTATTGGTTACATATGCCAAGTTATAAAGAAAAGAATTTCTTTGCCGCTGAGCGTGCTCTACCTAGTCTATATTGGACTGGCAAAACCAAAATGAATTGTCTGCGTCAGTGTGTGTTGGAGACCAAGGAAAATGCCTATGCTCACCATATTCAACGGCTAATGGTATTGGGAAACTTTGCTTTGCTGGCAGGTATTGAGCCAAAACAAGTCAATGAGTGGTTTTTGGTGGTTTATGCCGATGCCTATGAGTGGGTGGAGCTACCTAATGTTACGGGCATGATCTTATTTGCTGATGGGGGTTATTTAGCAAGTAAACCTTATGCCGCCGGTGGTAGTTATATCAATAAGATGTCCAACTACTGCAAGAGCTGTAGCTATAAAGTCACCCAGAAAAATGGTCCTGATGCGTGTCCATTTAATTATTTATATTGGGATTTCCTAGATCGCAATCGTGATCGACTAGCCAGTAATCATCGTATTGGCATGATGTATAAAACTTTTGGCCGTATGACGGAAGAGAAACAACAAGCGATACGTGACGATAGTAGGATCTTTTTGAGTAATCTGGAATGAGAAAAAAGTCAGATTTACCTACTAAAATGTGCCCAGTTTGTAATCGGCCATTTACTTGGCGTAAAAAATGGGAAAAAGTTTGGGACTCAGTAAAATACTGTTCCAAGGCTTGTTCAGGTAATAGAAATAAGCGTGTCTTAAAGCAAACTTAGTTGGTTATAAAACAGCAATCAAAGAGCTTGTTAAGCGAAATCCATCGTCACGACAACACGTAGTTCACCGGCAGGCACCGCTGGTGATCGGTGCACAGCACCTAAACCTTCATTGCCAATCCAGCCATCACCTTTCAGTAACACCACATCACCGACATTAACCTGTTGAATACAATCTGTATTAGGGAATAGGCCAGATTCTGTATCCGGCAGCCCCATATTGCCAGCGCCTAATTTACTGCGGTCAATATCGACATTGTTAAGCCACTCGGTACCACCACCCTGATATGTGGTAATTAAGCGACAACCAATATTATCCATATGGAAACGCGGACACATAGCACGATCTAATATTTGCATGCGCAGTCCTACTTCAGTTAGATCGAATAAACATGCATACATTTCTATAAGTGTGCTGAGATCTTCAATAAATTCAGGCTGACCCGCTAAATTGGGTAAAGTAGATTGGAGAGCCTGTTTTGCATAGGCGACTTTAATGGCAGAGCGAAGATTTAAATTAGGTTTTTCTTGGGTTAATTGTTCGCAGTAGTGGGAAATTTCAGGAGCTAATGTGCGTTCAAATACGGCAAGCATAATATCTTCCCGATAAATCTCGGTAAGTATTTGCGGCGAGATACCATTAACATGGTTGGTTGCTAGAGTGTAGTGGTTATGATCACTCTGATTGTATGTGAATCCCTCTGCTGCTTTCATCTTGCACCGCCTGAATTTGGTTATCCCAATATATGTTATGTTATAATATAACATTTTAAACTAGTTTGGCAAAGACTAAGATTTATATCTATGTCTTTGCAAACTTATGCAAGCTGAATGGCTTAAATTAGAATCTGAGGAAGTTTTGCTTGAGTTTGTGAATTACCAATATCTAACTATATTTTCTCGAGTAAAAAGTTGACCATGGCTTTGGTTTTGGCAGGTATAAACTCTTTCTCAGGGTATACCACATAGGTTGGTAAGCCACCAACAGCTTGGTAGTTTTCTAGTAGAGGTACTAGCCTACCTTGGTTAATGGTTTCTCCTAGTAAGTTTTTGTCGATCAACAATACGCCCGCACCTTCGATGGCTGCCGTAATCAATAGGCTGGGGTCATTAATGGTAAAGGGACCCGAGACAGTAACAGATTCTTCTCCCTGATCACCCTGAAAAGTCCACGTATCCATGGTGGTTTTACTATTGCGATAAATTAAACATCGATGGTTAAGTAAATCGGCGGGGTTATTTAGAGGTGTTGCGTTTTCTAGATAGTCTGGACTGGCACATAACACCCACGAGGCATCGCCTAATTTACGAGCAATTAATGACGAATCGGGGAGATAGCCTACACGAATGGATAGATCTACATTTTCCGCAATCATATCCAC
Source organism: Oceanospirillaceae bacterium (assembly GCA_003497765.1). Taxonomy (GTDB): domain Bacteria; phylum Pseudomonadota; class Gammaproteobacteria; order Pseudomonadales; family Balneatricaceae; genus Njordibacter. The sequence continues at coordinate 3,673 of DNNY01000122.1, read as the reverse complement.
AAACCGGTCTTCTAATTGTAAGTTTACCGTGACCATGGGATAACGCTGCAAAAACTCGGCTATTAATGGGGCAATAAATATTCGGCCTTGGGCATTAGGGCAGGAAATAGTGAGTTCACCTGAAACCACCGATCGAGAATCTTCACTTATATGCTCAATTCTCTGTATTGCTTGCTCCACTGCATGAGCCTCTTGCAGGACCTTTTGTCCGACTTCTGTAAGCACTATTTTGCGGGTGGTACGATTAAACAATCGAGAACCAATTTTTTTCTCTAAAGCAGTTAATTGTTTACTAGCTGACGAAGGGCTTATACCTAATTTTTGTGCCGCTGCAGATAGGCTTTGCTGTCGATTTATTTGCGCAAAAAGCACTAATTCATGCACTTTTTCTTTTTTTGACGGCATTTTTGTCTCCATTATTTCTAATATGGAAATAATATAGTGATACTTTGCTATCTAATCAAGGGCAAAGAAACGCGTTATTATTACTCCCAGATTGCCATAAGTCCCAAGAGCCTGTATGGATTTAATTGTGGCTATTGTGGCTTAGGAATGTATGAAAAAGGCAAGAAATCGATCTGAAAAAGGACTCGAAAGTGCGCCATTTAGATCACAAACAGCCACTTTATTTATTAGTATTTAATCAGCAAGAGATTTATATATGTTAAAAAGTATCTTGGGTATTGCCCCTAAACAAGAGTCAGATGGCTCCTACTCACCATCTAAACTGGCGCTAAAATTGGCAACAGTAGAAAAATCAGATTTTGCAGAAATTGCCTATGAAAAATATCAAGGTAAACAGTCGCGGATCTATGTACTTTTTACTGAACAAAAAAATATGCAAATGCAAAACGGCAAACTGTTCTCTACGGGTAACCATCCAATAGAAGCCCTATTGCCTATGTTGCATCTTAAAAATGCTGGGTTTGAATTTGATATTTTGACCCCAACAGGCAAGCCTGTAGTATTTGAAATGTGGGCTTTCCCCAAACAAGATAAGGCGGTGCAAGGGATTTATGACGACTACAAAAGTCAATTTGAACAGCCCCAGTCCTTAGCTGATTTGGCACCTAATTTAGCCTCTGATAATGATATCCATGCTGCGGTATTTGTCCCAGGTGGACATGGTGCCATGTTGGGTATCCCTGAGGACCAAAACGTCGGTACTTTGTTACGTTGGGCCCATAACAGTGACCTTGTTACCTTTACTCTATGCCATGGTCCAGGCTCATTGCTGACGACATCTTTAGATGATTCAGACTTTTTATATGCTGGTTATAAGATGGCTGTTTTTCCTGATTCGGTAGACAATATGACGCCTATGATTGGTTATTTGCCAGGCAAAATGCCTTGGGGCCTAAGTAAAAAGCTGGAGGGATTAGGTGTTACTTTAGCCAATAGTAAGCCAGACGATACTGTATGCACTGATAGAAACCTCATCACCGGTGCTAGTCCTTTGGCTTCTAATAATCTTGGTATGCAAGTAGCTAATACACTTTTAGCCAAGTTGAATAGCTAAGTATTTCTCCTTTTTTAAAGAAATAAACGGGCAATGAGCAATTAAATGTTCCTTGCCCGTTTTAGTTCCAGAATCCTCCCCCATATATCTATTTAGGCAACTTACTCTATATGACCATCTTGGTTTGCTAATATGGAATTGGCTGTAGGTGTAGATGTAGATGTAGAGTTAAGCAAACTATTTTCCTAGCAGTGAAATATGCAAGAGGTATTGCCACCATGACAGATAAGGTAGCTATATGTTGGTTTCGTCAGGACCTGCGTGTCTCTGATAATCCAGCCTTAGTGGCGGCGGCAAAACACAACAACGTTTTGCCTATCTATATTTTAGATAATGAAAATCCAGGCGATTACGCCTACGGTGGTGCTAGCCAATGGTGGTTGCATCATTCTTTAGCGGCTCTGCAGCAATCTCTAGGTGGTCAACTATCTGTCTATCAGGGTAATCCTCAGGCCATTTTACAAGAGCTAATTTCGCGTTTTGATGTGGAGGCTGTGTACTGGAATCGTTGTTATGAACCATGGCAAATTGACCGTGATACCCACATCAAAGGACAGCTTAAAGCTCAGGGCCTAAAAGTGGATACGTTTAATGGCTCATTGTTATGGGAACCTTGGCAGGTAAACAAGCAAGATGGTACATACTATAAAGTCTTTACGCCGTTTTATCGTAAGGGGTGCTTACAAGCTGAACCACCTCGTGAGCCACTAGCTAAACCAGAAAACGTTCATTATGTTGTTGATGCTGATCAGCAAGGCATCGAGCACTTAAACTTGTTACCTAAAATACCTTGGGACGCGTCATTTGTGGAACACTGGCAGATTGGCGAAGAGGGTGCTTATGCGCGTTTTCAGACTTTTATTAAAGAAGGTTTGTCATCTTATAAGGAAGGGCGCAATATCCCATCTGAGCCTTTTGTATCACGTTTATCACCCCATCTGCGCTGGGGCGAAATCTCACCCAATCAGCTCTGGTATGTGGTCAGAAATATAGGTGATGATAGCAATATAGATCACTTTTGTAGTGAATTAGGTTGGCGTGAGTTCTCTTATAGTCAGCTATTTCATAATCCAGACCTGCCACGTAAAAACTTACAAGCCAAGTTTGATGGGTTTCCATGGGTGCAAAATCATGATTATCTTCGCGCTTGGCAAACAGGACAAACCGGTGTGCCTATGGTGGACGCTGGTATGCGTGAGCTTTGGCAGACAGGCTATATGCACAACCGAGTAAGGATGATTGTGGGTTCCTATTTGGTAAAAAACCTGCGTCTTCACTGGCACCATGGCGAACGTTGGTTTTGGGATACCCTAGTCGATGCAGATTTAGCTAATAACAGTGCCAGCTGGCAATGGATAGCGGGATGTGGGGCTGATGCAGCGCCTTATTTCCGCATCTTTAATCCAGTTACCCAAGGGCAGAAATTTGATCCCCAGGGTCACTATATTCGCCAATATATTCCTGAAATTGCAGGCTTACCAAATAAATATTTGTTTAGCCCATGGGAAGCACCCGTCGAGGTGTTACAAGCTGCTGGTGTCAAATTAGACAGCACTTACCCAAGCCCTATTGTCAATCTGAAGCAGTCACGGGAGGCTGCTCTTGAGGCCTTCAAATCCTTAAAGCCACAAGCGCAATAATTTCCTTATTGTGAGGTGGAACTGTTTTGCAAAATATCATCACTTTATAAAAGTCTCCCAAGTTTTGTAAAGTTAGCTAAAGTCAGCTGGCAATAAATGCTCACCCAAAAGTATTAGGGTACTATGTGCCTCAACTAAATTAATTGGATTGCATATGATTACTGTGTTCTATGACGGCAAATGTAGTATGTGTTCACGAGAAATTAACCATTACCGCAATATTGCCCCTACTGGCATTTTTATTTGGCAAGATATTACCCAATCATCTGCTGACCTTGCCCTTGAAGGTGTTGCCTTATCTGAAGGACTAAGAAGGCTGCATGCCAAAGATGCTGATGGCCAACTTAAGGTCGGTGTTGATGCGTTTATCCTGATCTGGAAACAACTTAAACGCTGGCGTATTTTGGGGTTCTTTGTTGCCTTGCCGATTATCCGTCAGGTTGCAAGGGTTGTGTATGGTTTATTTGCGGATTGGCGCTTTAAACGCTTAGACCATTGCCAGCTGTCATTGGAA
>DNNY01000120.1 GCA_003497765.1 Oceanospirillaceae bacterium | reverse complement strand
TGGCTTGGTTATTAGCCCATCCTGCCCAGATTATACCCATAGTTGGCAGTAATAACCCCGAGCGGATTAAGCAATTATCCAAGGCCTTGGATATTAACATTGATCGTGAAACTTGGTTTGAGCTCTGGACTGCGGCTGCCGGCCAAGAAGTGCCGTAAAACCCAAAAATATCTCATATCTAATAAAATATGACATATAAAGATTTAGAATGTCTTAAATTTTATGCCAGCAAATAGAAGTTTAAGCGGGGCTTAAGAATCAAATAGCTAACTACTCTGCTTACGCCAATAAAGTTGATTTAGTGCGTCATTAAATGTCTGGAGCTTATCTTTGCGGGCGATTGATTCTAGAAGAAGATCACGACTACTAGGGGGTCTCAGGCTGGTTTCAGATTGATCACGGTCTAGGTTGGTGGGGAAAGGATAATTATCACTTATGGCTGTGGCGATGGCTGCCAATTCTGGCTCCGATAAATTAGCGATAGCTAAATAGGGATAACAAGTAAGTTGCATATTACGTTGATCAAGGCTTTCCATAGGTTTGGCAAAAGCCGAGGATATTTGCAATAGATTAGCCATACGCTGAATATCAGCTGACTTATTCTCACCTGCGGCATGCATCAGGGCAGGATTAAAGAATAACCCATCACCTTTTTGCAGAGGTAGCTGCACAGCATGCTCAGCAAAATAAGCCATAAACTCAGGCTGACGATAGAGTCCATAACCGGCCTCATAGCGCTGCGAGTAGGGTAGCAACATAGTTGGCCCAGATTCTACGGGCATATCGATATGTGCTACCGCCCCCTGTAAGGTCAACATAGCCGACATAATCTGCACATGCATGGGATAGCGTGCCACTTCAGCATCGCTGGTAAAGCCCAAATGATAGTCACGATGGGGTTGCTGAGGCTGTCCACCGGGATAAACTAAATTAACCTGTGAAGTAAGCTGATAGTCAGGCCCCAACCATGCCGTGCAAATATCGGCTAAAAGAGCATTAGAGTAATAGTCAATAAAGGTTTTGGGGTCTAAAACAGCGGCTTTTTCTAAAGCATTCCAAACCCGACCATTAGCACCCTTAGGTGCAAAGTGATCGCCTTTATTATGCCCTGACTGGCTAGCTTCTTGCTTGCGCAGTAGTTGGTAATAGACCTCGGTCATGGCATCCACTACCGCAGCTTGAGGGTAGAGATTACGGACTACCATAACCCCAGCTTGGTGTTGCCAACAATGAGCCCATTCAGCTTGCACTGCAGCCAATTGTTGACTATCCATAGCACGCAACTGATGCCCATCGTAAATGGGGATATGGGCCTGAAAATCCACCGCATGGGGATAATCAGCGATACTATTACGCTGTTCCATAGATGCTAGAAATGCCGCCATATTAGCCATGGTTTAGGCTCCGATACTACTTAAGTTAATGGTTTTGCCTTCTGCTACAGAGAGCAAAGCCGCCTCTGCCAGACGAATGGCTTGCAAGCCATCATACATAGTTGGCACAACCACATCAGCACCATTAAGAGCAGCAATAAAGGTCTCTAATTCAGCCTTATAAGCCTGCTCATAACGCTCAAGGAAAAAGTGCATTGGCTTGGCCCCATTAACACCTTCAGCGGTATAACTGGTCAGGCTATGCTCATTTATATTGCCTGCTGTAAGCATCCCCATACTGCCATGTACCTCAAAACGTTGATCATAACCAAAACTAGCACGACGACTATTAGAGATTTGTGCCAACTTGCCTGATGCCGTCTTCAAAGTAACTAGAGCCGTATCAAAGTCACCCGCTTCCCCTATGGCTGGGTCAACCATACAAGAGGCTTGGGCGGTCACTTCCTCGATTTCTTCACCTAATAAAAACCGCGCCATATCAAAATCGTGAATGGTCATATCGCGGAATAAGCCGCCAGATACTTTAATATACTCAATTGGGGGTGGCGCGGGGTCTTTGGAAATAATACTTACCATTTCCACATTACCAATTTCACCCGCAGCAATACGTTGTTGCAACTGTGCAAATTGAGGGTCAAAGCGGCGATTAAAAGCCACCATAGAAGTAATATCCCCGCTACCCACATTGGCCACAACTTGCTGCACTCTAGCCAAGGATAGATCAATAGGCTTTTCACAAAATACATGTTTGCCTGAAGCCACAGCCTGCTCGATGAGCTCGGCATGTGTATCTGTAGCAGAACAGACAAGAACGCCATGGATACTAGGATCAGCAAAAATCTCTGCCGCAGTCATAGTTTGGCAGCCCAAGGCTTGGCTTAGACTATCAGCATTGGGCTGATAGGGGTCATGCAAAGCCACTAGGTTTGCCTGCTTATGGGCGGCTACGTTATGGCCATGAATATGGCCAATACGGCCGGCACCAAAAAGAGCTAGATTAATCATTGGCATTCTCGCTTAATTAGCAATGGTATAACCGGCTGCGGTCGCGGCTTGTTGCAAGGCCTTATAGCCCATACATGCATATTCATAAGGATCAGCTAAAGCTGGATCCTGCTCAGCTTCAACAATCACCCAGCCTTCATAGTTTTGCTGCGCCAAGGCTTGCATAAACTGCCCGTAGTCAATCATGCCATCACCGGGAACGGTAAACACCCCGCGCAATACGCAATCAAGGAACGAGTCTTTATTACGGTCAACAGTGGCCAGAATATCAGCACGAATATCTTTGGTATGGATATGATTAATGCGAGAACCATAACGCTCTACAACAGATAGCAAATCACCACCAGCAAATACTAAATGTCCTGTATCTACCAACAAGCCCACAGCAGCGCCCGTATTTTGCATCATTAGGTCGAGTTCCCGTTCGGTTTCTACACCAGTGCCCATATGATGATGGAAAGATAATGGCACGCCTTCACTAGCACAATACTCAGCAACCTTGGTTAGCTTTTCGCCATAAGCAGCAAACTCTGATTCTGGCAAAATGGGCTTATCACATAAAGGCGCATTGCGGACATTTTGCACTGTTTTCCAGGTTTCCCCATAGACCAGCACAGCAGCACCCAGATCACGGAATAAATGCAGTTGATTGCGAATATTGGCAATTTCCTCTTCCGCACTAATACTCAGTAGCTGGCCTGAATACCAACCCGAAACTAGCTGCAAGTCGTGCTCTTTAAGCACCTTGCCCAAAGCGTCTTTGTCACGGGGAAATTTACCCCCAGTTTCAGTGCCTGTATAACCTGCAAGGCGGGTTTCCCGCAAACAAGTTTCTAAAGATGTGTCGCCACCCAATTCCGGTAAATCGTCGTTCGACCAAGAGATGGGCGACATGCCAAATTTTAGCTTCATAATTATTACTCTTTAAGCAATAACTCGCAGTGTTAGGACTGCCAGTGATTTAAGATATGATCCACTCATGATCTGGGTCATTTTTAAAATGCCATTCCCGCAAAGGACCCGCCATCACATTTAAATAGTAGCTGGTATAACCATGGGGCACACCCACAGGGTGATAACCACGTGGCACCAAAACCACATCCCCATCTTCAGGTGATAGGGTTTCATCCAGACTTCGATCATCGGTATAAACCCGCTGATGGACATAGCCACTAGCTGGATTTAGACGATGGTAATAGGTTTCTTCCAATAAGGTCTCACTAGGACTCGCATCCCGATCATGCTTATGGGGAGGATAAGATGACCAGTGGCCAGAGGGGGTAATCACCTCAACCACTAACAAACCATCGGCTGGCTCTGTCTCCGGTAAAATATTGCGCACATAGCGGGTATTGGTACCTTGACCCCTAACTTCCTGTGACATAGTAGCCGGATCGATGAGCCGCGCAGGACCACTGTTGCCAGCCCCTGGGGCACTACAGACAGCGATTTCAGCGGCTTCTCCGATCTTAATTTCAGCACCTTCACCAGCTGGCACATACACCGCAGCCGGTGGTTGATCAGCAAATAGATCATCACGGCCACCAATAGCCGACCAACTTTGTTCACCAACTTTTACATCAGCACGACCAGTCAGGATCACCACACATAACTCCCGTCCATCTTGCTGACACGACAATTGTTCTTCTGCCTGCAAGGTATACTGGGCAAAACCTACATGCTCCCAACCAGCTGAAGCGGGGGTGATATTATGGCGCTGTGCACCAGCAGCTGGTTTTTGAAGTAATTTCGACATAACTTAATAGCCCCGTTCCTGTTTACGACGTGCCATCCACTCTTGGTGTTGCGTCACCACTTCTTCCCGTGCGGATACCGATGGTACCTCCACTTCCCAATAGCAACCACCAGGTGAAGCATGAAGGGGATCTGTATCAATGACTACCACACTTACACCATCATGCTTACTGGCAGCAGCAACTGCCTGCTTGAGTTCACCAATATTGGCCACATGGTGTGCATCGGCACCCATGGCTCGGGCATGGCTGGCAAAATCGATATTGGCCAAGCCCTTGTTATAAGTATGCTCAAGCAGGTTATTAAAGTTAGCGCCGCCTGTGGCCATCTGCAGACGGTTAATACAACTAAAGCCACGGTTATCCAACACCACAATCGTCAACTGCAAACCCAAACTAACGGCGGACGCAATATCAGAGTTCATCATCATATAGGAACCATCACCAACCATAACCACGACTTCGCGCTCTGGACAGGCTAGCTTAACGCCCATGCCGCCACAAATTTCGTAGCCCATACAGGAATAGCCATACTCGAGATGGTATCCACCCACAGCACCAGCACGCCAATGTTTATGTAACTCGGCTGGGAGGCTACCAGCCGCAGCAACGACAATGGCATGATCAGCGACACTGCCATTAACCGCGGCGACGACTTGGGCATCAGAGGGTATGGTATGGTCATCGGCTGCGGGCAAAATAGTCTCGCAAGTTTCCGCCCATGCAGCTATCTGAGTTGTCGTGCGCTCTTGCCAAGCATTTGGCGAGGCATAGCCATGTAACTCATCTGATAGCGCTTGCAAGCCCACTCTGGCATCGGCCATTAGGCTTTTAGCTCGGTATTTAACCGCATCCATTGGTTGCACGTTTAATTGAATTATTTGGCCTTTAAAAAGGGTATTAGAACCAGAAATAAAATCCTGTAAGCGAGTGCCAACAGCCAATATCACATCCGCTTCTACCGCCAAAGTATTGCCACTGCTAACCCCAGTTACGCCTACCGCACCAGCATTTAGAGGATGGCTGGCCAACAGGCTAGATTTGCCCGCTTGGGTTTCTACCACCGGTATATGATGCCGCTCAGCAAAGTGCCGCAACTGCTCTTCAGCTAGGGAATAGCGCACGCCACCACCAGCCACCAGTAAAGGCCGTTTAGCTTGCAGTAATAATTGTGCGGCCTGTTGCAATTCAAATTGATCTGGACCCTGACGACGTAAACGCCAAACGCGTTTCGCAAACAAGTGTTCAGGGAAATCAAAGGCCATGGCCTGTGTATCTTGGCACACGCTCAAGGTGACTGGGCCACACAAAGCCGGATCTGTTAGGGCAACCATGGCTTTAGGCAGGGCCTGTATAAGTTGTTCAGGGCGAGTAATACGCTGGAAATAACGACTAACCGGTCGGAAAGTATCGTTAGCACTTACACTACCGTCAGCAAAGTCTTCTGTTTGCTGTAATACCGGATCGGGCTGGCCTGAGGCAAACACATCACCTGGCAGTAACAGCACAGGCAAACGATTAACATGGGCCACAGCCGCGGCAGTCACCATATTGGTAGCGCCAGGGCCAATGGATGAGGTGGCCACCATAATCTGTTGACGCTGGCGGGCCTTAGCATAGGCAATAGCCGCCAAGGCCATAGATTGCTCATTATGCCCACGATAGGTAGGTAGTTGGTCCTTTACTTGATATAGGGCTTCACCAATACCGGCCACATTGCCATGACCAAAAATGGCCCACACGCCAGCAAATAAAGGTAATTCACTGCCATCATCCAGTTCTATATGTTGATTCACCAAATAGCGAACCAGCGCCTGAGCAGCAGTTAAACGAACAGTTTGCATAGCTATCTTCTCTCGTTATTGCTTATGGCCTGATCCCAGGCATCTATAGTTAAACGGTATTGTTGACGCATCAAGGCAATAGCCTCGGCATCATCCATATTGCCCTGTAGCCAGGCTTGCGCAGCTTCGGCAAATAAAGTACGACCTATAGCAAAGCCTTTTACCCAAGGTTGTTGGGCCGCACTTGTAAAGGCCTCGATAATTTGTTCGATACTGGCATCAAGTCCTAGCACGATGATACCCTGACAGTAACCATCATGCTTATCTATAACCGCACCCACAGCATCCCAATAGGGCTTATCTGGGCCTGGCTCTAACTTCCACCAATCAGGTTTGATACCCAACTCATAAAAACGCTGCATAATATTGGGGACTTGGGTGAAGTCTGGACCTTGGCCATTTCTGGCAGTGATAATCTCCAACAACCATTGATGACCTGTGGCCCGACAAGCGGCATCTAACTCGAGCATTAAGCTTTCATGGTGTGCTCTGGTCTTAGCATCGTCATCCAAGCGATAGGGACATAATACTTTGACTGTTTGGTTAATGGGCCAATCATGTAAATGTTGCTGAATTTCCCCTTGGGCTTCAAGCTGTAGAGGAAATTTACCAGACATTTCAATCGGCCGGCCTACCCATGCCGATGTACTGGTTAGATTATGCAATGCATGGCGACCAGTGAGGTCATCAATCAGCATCCCAAACCCTGGATCATTGCCAGCCTCTGCTTGGGCAGCTTGCAAAGCTAACTGTTTAAACTTACCAATTGCCGCAGGGCTGCTGCCGGCGGCTTTGGCCCAACCATAAAATTGCTGACGGTGATCAACGGCAAAAGCCACCACCCGCTGGCGTTGCTTATGCCGAGTGGTTGTGCGATGAATATGATTTAATGTTGGGTCGAAACGTAGCGCCTCAAATTCACTTCCATATTGCAAAAAGTGCTGTAGTTCTTGCCACGAAGGTATGGCAGGTGCACAACCGTGGCGCGATACGGCAAAAGCGCCACAGGCATTAGCAAAAGCACAACTGGTCTCCCAGTCTTCACCCCCAAGCCATCCTCGCAAAAGGCCTGACATAAAGGAATCGCCGGCACCTAAGACATTGAATACCTCAACCTTAAAACCTGGCCCTTGGACACCCGACTCCCAACCATCAATGCCCGCCTCAAAAACTCGGCAGCCATCGGCGCCTCGTTTACAGACTAAAGTAGCCATAGATATACTTCGCACCACTCTTAAAGCGTCAAGGCTATCCTCGGTACCAGCAGCAATATGAAACTCTTCTTCTGTACCCACAATCAAATCAAGGTCAGACAGAAATTGTTGTAAGTGCTCACTTACTTTTCCATCTGCAATAAATCGGCTTTCACCATCCCCATGTCCAGCTAAGCCCCATAGATTAGGCCGGTAATCAATATCCAGTACCACTTGTGTATTATGTCGTTTAGCTAGGGCAATAGCTTTGCGACTGGCCGCAGCAACCTTGTCTGTGCTTAAGTGGGTACCAGAAAGGAGGAGGGCGCGGCTAGAGGCAATTAAGTCCTCATCAATATCTTCTTCACATAAAGCCATATCGGCACAATTTTCACGATAGAAAATAAGCGGAAAGCGCTCCTCATCTTGAATACCCAAAATAACTAATGCCGTGAGTCGCGCGGGGTCTGTTTTTACCCCGCGCACATTCACACCCTCGGCTTGCAGAGTTTCACGAATAAATCGCCCCATATGCTCATCACCTACTCGCGTGAGCATAGCTGACTTTAAACCCAATCTGGCAGTACCAATCGAAGTGTTGGCTGGACTACCACCAACATACTTGGCAAAGCTACTCATATCCTCCAAACGCCCACCTACTTGATGACCATAGAGATCAACACCCGCTCTACCAAAGCAAACCACATCTAAACTTTTTTGTTTCATAATGACTGCCAAAAAAATATTTATTCTGTTTTTAGTGCAAATAAAAACCTAACTAATGTGACGACTCCTGCCTTTCTGCACGCTGTTTCCCAGCCTCAACCGCCAAACAAAGGGCCAAACACATAGTAGCCGATAAGCCACGGAAACCGTTGACCTCATCCTCTAGAACTTCCAGATGATAATCATCCGTACGGGCAATGGGGCTCAAGGTTGAATCCGTGATAGCAACCACATTAACACCATTGGCCAAGCAGACATCCACTAGCTCTTTGGTGTTAGCTGTATAAGGGCTAAAACTAATGGCCACTAGTACCTCATCGGGGCGTAACATCCTAGCCTTATCAGTAATCGTTGGTGACGTACCTTGCAGCAAGGTGGCATGTATACCCAACTTCACCAAGGTATAATGCAAATAGTTCGCCACTGGGTCGGCACGACCCTGGCCAGCAATATACACTGTACGAGCACCCGCTAGCTGCAAACTTGCTTGCTTGATAGCTGCTTCGTCAGTATGCTGTTCCAGGCGACTAATAGATTCCATGGCCGCCTGAGAAAACTTAGACAAAACGCTTTGTTCACGCTCTCCCGGCCTTTGCATAGAGCTGAGGCGCTCTGAATAGGGCTGCGGCACGTGGCGCATACTTTGCTGAAAAACTTCCTGCATATCAGAAAAGCCTTTATACCCGATTGACTTAGCAAAGCGCACCATCGTTGACGGCGTCACCCCTGCCTGCTGACTAATAACGGCTACTGTATTTAAAGCAATTACATCTGGGTTATGTAAGGCAAATACCGCCACACTTTGTAACCGCTTAGGTAAATCACGATAGTGTTCCTGCAACCATGGCTTTAGGTCACTATAGGTTCGCGGTAATAATAGGTTTTGTATTTCTTGCATGATTTAGTTACGCCATTAATCATTTACAGACTAATACAGACTAAGTATTTCATTAAGCCTGTTATTGTCGCGCGATATTATATAAGCGTTGGCTGGCAAATGCAGCCTATCGTCATGCCTAGACTTTAAAAACCTATAGTGTGACAACCAAAATGTATTTAGCTTTATATATAATAACTGCGAGCAACTTCAGGAATGAGTATACGGCAGCATTTACAATTTTGGAACAATTATTTCATAAAAAAAATATTTGAAATTATTTTTCTTTGGTGTTACAAATAGAGGAACTTATCTTGAACCTCCGTTTGGATAGGTCTTGGCCCGTGCCTCAGGCACGGCTTAAACAATAAAAAGGAGTACTCTCAATGAAACGTATAGTAAGCACAATCGCAGGCCTGTTATTGGCTGGCTCTGCCATTGCTGAAACGAACATCATCGTGGTTTCCCACGGTCAAGCTAACGACCCTTTCTGGTCGGTGGCTAAGAATGGTGTAGCACAAGCCGCCGCAGATACTGGCGCTAGTGTCGATTACCGCGCCCCAGAGACTTTTGATATGGTAGCTATGGCTCAGTTGATTGATGCCGCAGTAAACCAAGAGCCAGACGGCTTGGTTGTAACTATTCCTGATGCTGCTGCACTAGGCGCTTCTATCAAGCGTGCTGTGGCTGCTGGCATTCCAGTAATCTCCATGAACTCTGGTTCTGACGTTTATGAATCTCTAGGTGTTACTCTACACGTTGGACAGGATGAATATCCAGCTGGTGTGGCTGCAGGTAAGAAACTAGCCGCTATGGGTGGTAGTAAAGGTATCTGTGTTAACCACGAAGTGGGTAACGTAGCGCTAGACTTGCGTTGTAGTGGTTTCGCTGAAGGCTTTGGCGGTAACGTAACTGTCCTACCTACAGGTAATGATCCTTCTGAAATCAAAGCAAAAATCAAAGCTGCTCTTGAATCAGATGCAAGCGTTGATACCGTGCTGACTTTGGGTGCTGGCTTATCTGGTGAAGCTGCCGTAGCTGCTATGGACGAAATCGGCTCCGACGCTAACCTAGGTAGTTTTGACCTGTCACCTGGCTTCCTGCAAGCCGTCGTTGATGGCAAGGCCGCCTTTGGCATTGATCAGCAGCAATATCTACAAGGTTACCTACCAGTATTGTTCTTGGTACAAAATGCTCGTCATGGCTTAATGCCTGGTGGCAGCGTACCTTCTGGTCCTAACCTAATTACTGCTGAAAAAGCAGGTATGACTATAGCTGGCGCTAAAGCTGGTGTACGTTAATTAGCTGTACTGACTTAAACTGTCAGATATACAGGGTGATCGGTGAGCCGATCACCCTGTTATGTTTTACTGGTTACTGATAGTGGCCAGCAATTTATAAAGTCTCTACACATCCCACTATCAGCCATAGATAATTGGAACCATCATGACATCTACACCCAATACCGATGAACGCTTATTAAAGGCATCCCTTCTCACACGTATCCTTCGTCGCCCGGAACTAGGCGCTTTGGCTGGCGTTGTGGTGATCACTATATTTTTTGCGATTTTTGCCAGTGACAAAATGTTTGAACTATCTGGCATTATGAATTTCTTATCACCAGCAGCTCATCTAGGCATCCTTGCCATTGGTGCGGCTTTATTGATGATTGGCGGTGAGTTTGACCTCTCGGTTGGCTCCATGGTGGCGTTTGCAGGCATGGTATTTGCCGCTAGCATTACCCTCATGAACTTCCCCTTATGGTTGGCAGTGTTCTTTACTTTAGCCTTTGCTGGTTTTATTGGCTGGATAAATGGCCTCATTGTCCATCGCACAGGCCTGCCGTCCTTTATCGTGACTTTAGCATTTCTATTTATTCTGCGTGGTTTAGCACTAGTAGGCTTAAAAGCCGCTACGCGAGTGCAGGTGGCGCAAGATAAAGCCGCTTACATGAATGAAAGCTTGAGCTTTAATGAAATCATGCATGCCATCTTTGTGCAAAGTGGCGGTGCCACTCAACAACGCGGCTTGGCTGAAAATATTGCGCCCGGAATCTGGAACGAGATGTTTTCTGGCGATGCCCTAGAGGGGCTATTTAGATGGTTAGCTGATGCTGGCTATACTGCCACATTTAAATCTGGCCTACCAAAGGTGACGGGGATTCCAGTAGAAATAATCTGGTTTGTCCTGTTATCTGTAATAGCAACATTAGTACTAGTCAAAACACCTCTAGGCAACTGGATATTTGCTAGTGGAGGCGACGCAGAAGCAGCTCGCAAGAGTGGTGTCCCCGTTGACCGTGTCAAAATTGGCCTCTTTATCTTTACTGCCTGCTGTGCCGCATTAGTAGCCATACTAACGGTTATGGACGCAGGCTCAACAGATGCTGCCCGTGGTAAACAAAAAGAGTTTGAAGCCATTA
>DNNY01000159.1 GCA_003497765.1 Oceanospirillaceae bacterium | reverse complement strand
CCAGATACTGGCACATCTAAAGCGGCCACCATGTCTTCTGCATGAACAAGGGCTTGATCACGAGTGATATGCCCCATATCACGTGTTCCCAAAGTAAACGCAAGGGCTGCCGAGGATGTACCAATTGCCTTGGCTCCTAGCCCCTGCATCATCAGTGCCGAACCGGTATCCCAAGCATTGGCCAAAATAAAAGGATTACCCGGCTGATGCAGGGCACGAAAGGTTTCAGCATTATTGGTCATGATATCTTTCCTCTGGCGGGTCAAGCTACGGCAATTTTGTCTATCCCTGCAGATGAAACTTTTAACTAAGTATAGGTGATTAATCGCAAAGCATAACAACCAATATATATCGAACGATACATCTTACTGGCACTCAATGATTACAGCAAACCTAGGATGACCATTGCTAAGATAAGTACCGACATATTTATCTATATACAAATACTAGGTTGTATTTATTTGCTCTATTTTACAAATTGTAGGGGGACTTATTGCTTATGCTTACCGCACAGCAACGCTCAATTAGATTAGTAGGTGTCTTAACAATGATAGTTGCTAATATTTAGTTCCTTTGAGCAAATCAAGGAAACAGATAACCAATAACATCATGGAAGTGGGGTTGTGATATTTAAATCTTGAGTCAAGCCTGACCATAGATATATAAGTGTAAACAGATAAAATGAGGCACAAATGCCAACGCCTAAAATGGTAGCCTGTTTAAAGGAGATTGAACCACTTTTTTAAGACGCCTTAGCGTTTGTCCTCATGTTGCCAAACAACTAGTGATCCTTAGCAAACTTAATGCACATGACCATGGGCGATTTCTTCTTCAGAAGCAGCGCGGACTTCAATAATTTCCACGTCAAAGTTAAGCACTTCTCCCGCTAGATCATGATTACCATCAACCGTAATCTGGTCACCATCGATGGCTGTAATGGTCACTACATGTTGCTGTCCCGACTGGCCTTCAGCATTAAATTGCATGCCTACTTCTAAAGTCTCGATTCCCGAAAACATTTCCCGTGATACTTGTTGCACCATTTCATCCATATAAGGACCGTAGCCTAGATTAGGCGGTACACTCACTTTAAAGGTGTCGCCCGCCGCTTTGCCTGCCATGGCTTGTTCCAAGCCTTGCACGATATTGTTGGCACCATGCAAATAAGGTAGGGGCTCTCCTTCGCGCGAAGTGTCTAGAACCTCTCCAGCCTCATTGGTTAAGGTATAGTGAAAAACCACCACACTGTTGGCAGCAATAATCATAAATGTCTCCTGATGGGATAAGCGTGAAAGAAAGTGTCCTAGGATCACTACATCTTGCTATAATACCGCAAAAAGCCACTGAAAGCCTTAATTGTTATGCATTTCACCATCCACAATACCCCTGTTGTTATTCATTTTATGCGTTTAATTGCCTGGCTATATATCAAACTAGGTGGCTGGCAGGTTGATACTAGTAGCCTGCCTAAATCAGGTAGTTATCTTATTCTGGCTGCCCCCCATACCTCGAACTGGGACTTTCCCATTGGCATGGCATTAGGCATTCATTTACGACTCAAGCCCTATTGGATTGGCAAGCATTCTCTATTTAAAGGCCCTTTTGGTCCCGTTATGCGCTGGCTTGGTGGTATTCCTCTCGATCGCAGTAAAGCCAACAATATGGTAGAAGCCAGTATTCAAGCATTTAATCATAACGACAAGATGATATTAGCCCTGACACCAGAGGGCACACGCTCTTGGTCACCGCGCTGGAAAACAGGTTTTTATCATATTGCTCAAGGTGCTAATGTGCCATTAGCCTTGGCTTATTTTGATTTTGCCAAAAGAGTTGGTGGTATCGGTAAACTGGTGCAACCCAGTGGCGATATAGATGCAGATCTGACTGAAATAGAAACCTTTTACAGTCAGGTGACAGGTAAAAATCCAGAGTATTACAACCCTGATATTCGTGGCATTCATATCAAAAGTGAGTAACTATTTTCGGCACTTGAAGACCACAAATTTAGGGTGCTTGCCTTGCTGTTCAATATGCTTAAACCAGCGCTTTAACTTAGCGTGGTAGCCCAAATGCCGGTTACCCACCACCCATAATTCACCCTGCGTATCGAGTACCCGACTTGCATCGGCAAACATGGCCATAGCCAATTGATCGCCAACAACGCGCTGCTGATGAAAAGGTGGATTGCACAGTATTAAGTCAGCACTTTTAGTTGCTAACGCAGCTAAACAATTGCCGATTTGAAATTCACAAGCTGCAGCCAGAGCATTTTGCTCAGCGTTTAGCTTGGCTGACGCCACCGCCATATAAGATTCATCAACGCCTAGAATTTGGGCATGGGGCCAAGTCTTTGCCGCCTGCAAAGATAAGATACCATTACCACAACCAAGATCAATAACGCGCTTAAAATCACCCTTGGGGAAGTTTTCGAGCAAAAATTGACTACCTTCATCTAGGCGCTTGCGGCCGTATACTCCACTGTAATGGCTTAAGGTAAAGTCTTTATATTGCCAGCTTTTGATTACTGGGGCTGGACTCCTACCAGAGACATTAGTTGGTTGAGCCGACAATACTCGGGCTTTTTTTACAGCTCGGCTGGCACTTAGAGGCCCTAATAGTTTAGTGAGTAAGTCATACAAGCTATTATCCAAATGCTTAACCATTATTGGCAATAGCAGACTTGCGTCAGCAGCCAATTGTGGCACCAAACGCTTGATTTGGTCTTGTAGCAAGCTATGACTTTTTGGTGCCCGCATAACCACCAGATCAAAAGGACCTTGAGGCGTAGCAACGGCCTCAACAAATTTCACTGCGGGTAGTTGGTTTAATTGGCAGTTATGGTGCAAAGCCTGCCGCGCAAGATAAGAATCGCTCCAAACAGTCAACTGAACTTGCTTGTGCAGCGCAGATAGACCCGTTCCTAGAGCGCCAAAATGATCATTTACCAAGAGGATACGACTGTCAGGTTTAATATCTTGTAACTGGGTTAATGCCAATTGGTCTGCGCTATCCCAAGCTTGCAAAGTTTGCTTGCGACGTAATGGCAGACGCTGCAGCTTGAGACTGCCCTGAGGTAAAGCCAATTCAATATCTTGGGTCATGCCTATGGCGCCAATCGATCTATATGCCAGCCATTGTCCAATAATTGATAGCGAAAACGATCATGCAAGCGACTTGGGCGGCCTTGCCAAAACTCGAAGCTATCCGGTTGTAAACAATAACCAATCCAAGAAGCCGGTCTGGGTATTGGTTTATCAGTCATCTGACTCTCAAGATCAGCAACACTTTGTTCAAGTTCAGCACGATTTGCCACTATCTGACTCTGGGGTGAAATCGCGGCACTTATTTGGCTACCACGAGGGCGGCTATGAAAATAAGCTTCAATTATATCTTCTGACAACACTTCTACCTTGCCAGTAATACGCACCTGACGCTCCAAAGTTTGCCAATAAAACAATAATGCTGCCTGGGGGTTCTGCACCAGCTGTTGGCCTTTTTCACTTCGATTATCGCTATACCAAACCATACCTTGCTTATCAAAGCTCTTTAATAGCACCATGCGTGCTGTAGGCCGACCATCCGCATCAGCTGTGGCCAATGTCATGGATGTCGCATCCAATGGGCAGGCCACCTCAGCGTCATTTAACCAATCAGCAAATTGGGCAAAAGGGTCAGACTTTAAGTCTGCTCGACGCAAACCATTAGCCTCATACTCACGGCGATAATCTTGATAGTTAGTCATAACATAGTTCCGCAATGATTGAAAAAACTCATTATAGTGCAGCTGTAGCAGAACATAACCCCCCTTTAGTCAAAGCAATAAAAAGATTATCTCCCAATTATTTTTTGTAAATAAAAGCGTAAAGTTAAGTAAAACGAATAATATCAATGGTTAAAGAGGCGCTTCAAACAGATGTTTAATGTAGAATGATAGAAATTTTTATAATTGGCAATAGCTGGTATCCTTATGACCGTAAAATCATTTTTCTTTGCATTTATCAAAAAAGTGGTATTACCCTTACTTATTATAGGGGGTGCTTTTTACATTTTTAAATATCTGCAAAGCAGCAAACCATCTGTTCCCGCCAAACCCATTGAAGAAAAGGTTTGGACGGTGGCCACCCATAAAGTTAGCTTGACTGATGCCGCGCCTGAAATCACACTTTATGGCTCCATAGAAGCTAGTGAAATAGTGCAATTAAGCGCCACAATTAACGCTTTTGTAAAACAAGTTGATGTGGCAAAAGGTGATGAGGTAAAACAAGGCCAGAGTCTTATTACTTTAGACGACAGAGAATTAACCCTGACCTTAACACAACGTGAGGCAAGTTTACTTGATATCGGTGCCCGTATCGCCAGTGAAAAGAATAGTCATGAAACGAATACCAATGCTTTAGCCATTGAACAACAACTGCAAGAACTAAACCTGAAAAATCTAGCCCGACAGGAAGAGCTGGTGGCCAACAATATGGCCCCATCTGCCCGGCTTGAAGATGCTAATAAGTTAGTACGCCAACAACAATTATCATTGTTAAATCGACAAAGCTTAATCAACAACCACCCTAATCGCTTAGCACAACTTGAAGCTCAAGCTATGCAAAGCCAAGCACAACTAGACTTTGCTAAGCTCGATCTGCAGCGTACGCAGATTAAAGCACCTTTTAATGGTCGTGTGTTAAGTGTCAATACCAGCCAAGGTAATCGTGCCCGCAATGGTGATCGCTTAGTGAGTATGTACAATACCCAATCCCTTGAAGTGCGCAGCCAAATACCTGCCCGCTACCTTGCCTACCTCCAATCAGGAAAATCCATTCAAGCACGATTAGCGTATAACGGTAAACGTATCAAGCTGCCTCTAGACCGTCTCTCGGCAGAAGCCAGTGGTAGCCAAGGTGGCGTGGATGCTTTCTTTATTCTGCCCAAAGATGCACAGCTTGAGGTAGGCCGGAATGTTGAAATAACCTTGGAGTTGCCAACTGAGCAACAGGTTGCCGCTATACCTGCTTTATCTCTTTACGGCCAAAACCGCGTCTATCGCATTGTTGATGATCGTTTACAAGCCGTGGTTATCAAACGCCTTGGCGAAATCGAAGGTAAAGATGGTGAGTCTTTGACTTTAGTGCGCGCTGCTGAACTTAAAGATGATGACCTTTTAATAACTACTCAACTGCCAAATGCTGTCACTGGTCTGTTGGTTGAAACTCGCTAAAGGAAACTGCCAACTATGATCAATTCCTTTATAAGTCTATTTGCCAATCACCGAGTGGCGCCAAATCTATTGATGTTGCTGATGTTTCTATCAGGCTTCTATGGTTTGTCAAAACTCAATACTCAGTTCTTCCCTGATTTCGCTATCGAAGTGGTTAGTGTACAAGTGGTTTGGCCCGGTGCTTCTGCGGAAGAGGTACAAACCAGTATTACTGTACCCCTAGAGCAGCAACTTAAAAGTATTGCTAATGTAAGTAAGGTCAACTCAAATACCCGCCGTGGTGGCGTCTCCATGTTTTTGGAAGTAGAGAGTGGTGCTGATTTTACTGAAGTAACC
Source organism: Oceanospirillaceae bacterium (assembly GCA_003497765.1). GTDB lineage: Bacteria > Pseudomonadota > Gammaproteobacteria > Pseudomonadales > Balneatricaceae > Njordibacter. The sequence goes on along the minus strand of DNNY01000159.1, from coordinate 223 downwards.
AACAATATTAAGCAGCGTGTCGATACCCTAACTGGCTTGCCTGCTGATGCTGAAACACCAACCGTAGAACAAGTCTCCCGCTTCGATGATGTGGGCACTGTGTTAATTACTACCGATGGCACCCTTGAGGAATTGATTGGTGTTGCTAGAAAAGCCGAAGAAGAGCTACTAGCAGCAGGGATAAGTAAAGTTGATTTTGTTGGCCTACCTAGCCGTGAAATAG
>DNNY01000086.1:3500-4899 GCA_003497765.1 Oceanospirillaceae bacterium | reverse complement strand
TCCCAGCTGAGCTAATCACCCACTTTAAAGGACCCGACCAAGGCATGGCCAAGTGAGCTGGGTATTATAAAGGTTATTCCCCTCTGGTCAATGTCAAAACCTATCAAATTCCGCTTTTTTGCCTGCACAACGAGACTGTAAAAATTGTGTTATACCGCTATAATAGCGTCTGCAAATTAACAACAAGGGATAACTATGGTTATTAAGCCCCGTGTACGCGGTTTTTTGTGTACAACTACGCATCCAATTGGTTGTGCAGCCAATGTCAAAGATCAAGTCGAATATGTAAAAGCCAATGGTGCCATTGCTGATGGCCCTAAAAAAGTGTTGGTTATTGGCGCTTCCACTGGTTATGGCTTAGCCTCTCGCATTACCGCTGCTTTTGGTAGTGGCGCGGCTACTTTGGGATTATTCTTTGAAAAGCCCGGTATTGAAAACAAACCGGGTACCGCAGGTTGGTATAACTCTGCTGCTTTTCATCAACTAGCTGAAGCGGAAGGCTTGTATGCCAAAAGCATCAACGGTGATGCCTTTTCCGATGCCGTAAAACAAACTACCATTGACACCATCAAGGCTGATCTTGGACAAGTAGATATGGTGGTATATAGCCTCGCCTCGCCTCGTCGCCAGCATCCTAAAACCGGTGAAGTATTTAATTCCACCCTCAAGCCCATTGGTAAAAATGTTGTCCAGCAAGGTGTGGACACGAATAAAAATGTAATTAAAGAATTTACTATTGAAGCGGCTAATCAAGACGAAATCGATAATACTGTCGCTGTGATGGGTGGTGAAGATTGGCAAATGTGGATTGATGCCCTGCAAGGTGCCGATGTGTTAGCTCCTGGCTGTAAGACAACCGCCTATACCTATGTTGGTGAAGCTGTTACCCGTGATATTTATTGGGATGGCACCATTGGTGCAGCCAAGAAGGATCTGGATAAAAAAGTCATTGATATTCGCCAAGCGTTACAGCCCATTGATGGCGATGCCCGCGTATCTGTACTGAAAGCTGTGGTGACCCAAGCTAGTGCCGCTATTCCCGTTATGCCATTATATTTAGGCCTTTTATTTAAAGTAATGAAGCAAAAAGGCACCCACGAGGGCTGTATTGAGCAAATCGATTTACTATTCCGTGAAAGCTTATACGGCAATCAGCCACAAATCGATGACGTTGGCCGTTTAAGAGCCGACTATAAGGAAATTGAACCCGCTGTTCAGCAAGAAGTGGAACAGTTATGGGCCCAAATTAATGACGATAACCTAAATGAAATTAGCGATATGCAAGGCTATATGGATGAGTTCTTGCGCTTATTTGGTTTTGGTATCGATGGTGTTGATTACGAGGCTGAGGTAAATCCAGTCGCTGATATTGACGCGCTTATTACAGCTTAACTAAGCC
>DNNY01000086.1:0-3345 GCA_003497765.1 Oceanospirillaceae bacterium | reverse complement strand
TTATCCATAGAAACTTATCCATAGAATCTATCTCTTTGGTATTAAAACGATATCAACAGAGATAGGTTCTTTTTGTATATACCATCCTAACCATAACGCCTTTTTTGCTTATCAATAAAAATATCGACGGTCACTTAAGTCCGGATATAGATAAGCAACTTCATCAGCATAACCATTAAATAATAAGGTTTTTTGACGTCCAAAACTGCCGATCACCCTTTCCGTGGCCTGAGACCAGCGTGGATGATCAAATTTTGGATTCACATTGGCATAAAAGCCATATTCTCTATCATTCTGCCGCCACCAAGTATTTTGTGGCATGGTTTCCACCAAATCGATACGCACAATAGACTTGGCATACTTAAAACCATATTTCCATGGTACAACCAAGCGGATAGGCGCACCCGTTTGCTGCTCTAGGGGCTTGTCATAAATACCTGTCGCCAGCAAAGTTAGTGGATGCACTGCTTCGGATATAGTTAAGCCTTCAATATAAGGGCCGCCAGCCCAATTGGCATTGGGCATTTGTTTGGGATCATTTAAAGTCTGAAAGCGCACATAACGCGCTTTACTATTAGGTTGTGCCGCTTTAATTATTTTCGCAAGGGGAATCCCATTCCAAGGCACTACCATTGACCAAGCCTCCACACAACGGAAACGATAAAGGCGGTTTTCTATGTCGTGCTCAGAATGTAAATCAGCAATATCATAAATACCCGGCTTATCTGCCCCCGCCCCGCCTATCTCCACACTCCATGGGGAGGTAATAAGGGTTTTTTTAGCTTCAGAGGGGTCACTCTTACCAAAACCAAATTCATAATAATTATTATAGGTGTTGATAATATCCAATTTAGTTGGCGTTAGTTCGATTTCAGGCATGGCGCTCATAGCGTCCAAATTAGAATCTAGGCCATTATCGGAACTGGCAATTAGTTTACTCGTTAGGGGTAAAGCCAAACTAGCCAATCCCAAACCAATCATTCGACGCCGCTGGCGATATAGCTTTTCAGGGGTGATATCAGAGCTTTTAACGCGCATATTTAAACCTCCAAACTAAAACCAAAACGACCAAGATAAGTAATATTAAGGGCTCTATCTCGATAACTTTTTGCGCCATAAAATAATGCCCTAAGGCCAGTGGCACCGCTAAATAAGTGAGACTATGCCAACCTTGCCATTTTCGGTAGCCTAACTTACGCATAGCCCAATGACTTGAAGTTAAGGCCAAGGGCAACAGTAATAAGCTAGATAATAAGCCTAACCAAATAAACAGGTTGCTATCTATTTCTTGCCACATCAACAACCAATCAAAAGCAAATTCTAGGACGATCCATACCAGCAAATGTATCATCAATAAGGCAAAAGCCCAAAGTCCTAGATGACGTCGGAGTGGTAAATAACGGCGCAGGCTTGGCCGATAATGGGTTATGGGAGTAAATAATAAAGTAGCTAGTAGTAAATAACAGGCCCAACGGCCACTTCTATCACGCAGCTCACTGACTATATCAGCTGTCTGAGTAGCCGAGAGCATAAGCCATACGATAAATAGCAGAAGGAGTAAGTTAACCAACACAATAAGCTGCTTTGGGTGCATATTCTCTCCACAATATGTGAGGATAACAGTCTACCCAAAGCTGAGTTAAAACGCACTTTTTGTTTATAGTTCGTTAATATTAGGCAATTATGTTGGATAATGGGATGACTTGGAAAATAACCGGGTAAGAATTTGAATCTGCTTCTGCAGAATAACCAGCCTCATTATTTTGCCAATTTATTACCCAGTGATGATTAGGGGCTTGATCCCACGGGTTAGCTGACCAAGATTCACCTTCATCATGTGGATATTCTCCACTTTGAAAATAGTCTACTAATTCCATTGCACCAGGTAAGACTAGTTTAAAGCCATCTATAATAATGGAGCGATGATCGTCATTAACTTCTTGCTCCGGCAAAACAGTTATATCATCACCATTGTTTAACAATCCTTCTAGGTTTTTAAAGGTAATATGATCATCAGTTGTCATACTGCCATCACCATCATGATCAAGATAATAATAATTTTTATCTGCAAATTCTGATAGGAATATTAGGTCAAGATTTATTTCGCCAGTAATGGTATCGTTTAAGCTGAAATTCTCAACACCTACTTGACTTACTGGTGATTGCATAATTTGGAAGATAACAATATTTTTTTGGGTGTCCCCTGAACCACTAGGGTTGCCTCCATCGGCCATCAAAGTATGATGGGTCTCTGAATTCACAGTTGTATCCGAGGACCAATAGTAATAAAACGGATATCCATTCTCATCAGAGTCCACGTCTACATTATTAAATAAATCCTGTAATTCTGCTGTAGTAGGTAGTATTAATGTAAAACCATCTATTACAACTGAGCGCTCATCATCTGTACCATCATGACCCTCAAACCCCTGCTGAGTCACAATAGTATCATCGCCATTATTTAACAGATCATCTAAGGCATCATGGGAAACACCATCCGCGGGGGAAAAACCACCATTAGGAGTATTATTATTATTCTGATCAAGGAAGTAATAATACTTACCATCATATTCTATAGGATTGATTAGATTAAGATTAATGCCGCTATTTGTGGTGTCAGTTAATATATAGTTATCAATACCAAGTTGAGGCTGACCGCTAGTAAAGTTTAATGTTGTCGTATCAGTGATGCCAGCATATGGATTACCCGAGGAATCCTCAAATGCCGTCGCAGCGATCTGAACATAGTACTCCGTCGATGAAGCAAAATTATTACTGGGATTGATGGTGACCTGTGCATCATTGACTGTGACCTTATCAGAATCTGTAACAGCAATAGTTTCAAACGCTGTGCCATCAGAACTATAGATCACAATATCGCCACTACCCACATTCACATCTTCAGAGAAGGTCAACACAATATTACTACTCACCGCAACATCTTCTTCACCATCATTAGGAGATGACAAGGATAAAGTTGGTGCTTGGGTGTCTACACTATAGATTTTATCGACCGTGACAGTAGTACTATTGCCGGCTGTATCAGTTGTGGTGACGCTGGCTTCTATACTGGTATCAGCATCCAGAGCCAGATTGCTGCCAGAAACGGCTATGCTAAAGTTACCATTTTCATTTACTTGCCCTTCTGTGGATTGATCATTAACCGTCAAGGTTACCGTATCACCTGCTTGTACATCACCATCAACTGTAACTGCACCAGTAATGGCAATCTCCTGCTCCTGATCGGCTTCACTGGCATTAATAGCATTATCATCGGTTACATCATCAAGGGTAATACTGGCACTGGGTGGCGTGGTATCCACACTATAGCTTTTATCGACCGTG
>DNNY01000003.1:5994-8575 GCA_003497765.1 Oceanospirillaceae bacterium | reverse complement strand
AACAGGGATGGTTTATCAAATGATGAATACGCCTTTCTTGTTTTTCACCACAGATGCAGTTGAATTTAACTTAGGTGCTGTACGCATGGTGCCGCAACCTAATGGCATACCTAATGATGCCGTAACCTGTGTCGATATGCGTGGTAAGTCACCGCCGGCGTTAACGGGAAGTAGTTACAATATTGTTAGCGATTTTGATGCCAAGATAGATATTGGTGAGCAATATAACACGGCCGATTGGGGTGGTATTCCGCATGGTGATAGTCACCTAATAGCGTCCATTAATGATCAAGGTAAGGTTTTTGCTGCTTATAATGATGATAGTCCTGAAAGTTACAAAGGCCATTTAAAATTAAACTTTGCAGCGCAAAATTTGCGTGAATTTAAGGATAATGGCTCTCTAGTATTTGATTTATTTGTTGAGTCTTTAGGTTCACAGAAGCCGGCAAATGATCAAACTGGCCTGGTAATAAAAGTGGGGAATACTGACAGTAAGACAGGTGATATCTTCGTACCACAATTGGATGGTGAGAGGTTACTGGTAGGAGAGTGGCAAGAAATCTCTATACCTATGTCTCTTATTGCAGCACAAATGTCCAGTGATTTTTTTATTGAAACGATCAATCTGGTGGAAATATTTCCAGCTTGGGCAAATACTCAAGCAGGGGTGAAATTCCAGATGCAAAATATTCGTTTTAGTCAGTAACTGCGCTTTTCCTAAGGGCAGTCTCTAATGGCTGCCCTGCATTGATCTTTTGGCCATTAACAAGAAGTTATCCCTAAATTAAACACTTCCTTTGTTTTCATCAATAAGCATTTATTTCCGTTGTCTTTTTCTAACTTCCTGTGCTACTTTCCCACACAGTTAAATTAAGGCCTAACAAGCAGTTAAAAATTGATTAATAAATAAAAATAACATAATTAATATGGGAGGGTGGTAAATGCAACCAAACTTTCTTATTGTCATGGTTGATCAAATGAATGGTCCAATGCTGGATCCAGATATGATTGACTTTCTGCATATACCTAATATGCGCAAATTATTGGCTAAGGGCATAAAATTTAATAACTGTTATACCCCTAGTCCTTTATGTACGCCTTCACGTGGCAGTTTTATGACGGGCATGTTGCCTTCACGCAGTGGCATTTATGATAACGCTGCCGAGTTTAAATCTACCACCCCCAGCTTTGCCCATTATCTTCGGGATATGGGCTATCAAACCGCATTGTCGGGAAAAATGCACTTTGTGGGTGCTGATCAACTCCATGGCTTTGAAGAACGCTTAACCACAGATATATATCCGGCTGACTTTGGTTGGACACCAAATTGGGAAAATCCACTCGAGCGTGTTGACTGGTGGTATCACAATCTGAGTTCAGTAACCGAAGCTGGTATTGCCGAGATTTCTAATCAATTGGAGTTTGATGATGAAGTTACTTATAACGCTAAACTCAAGCTTTATCAGTATGCTCGACGCATTGATACACGACCTTTTTGTTTAACTGTTAGTTTTACCCACCCACACGACCCATATTTAGCTCGGCAGAAATATTGGGATTTATATGACCATGGTGAAATTCCCATGCCTAAAGTTCCTTTTATTGATTATAAAGATCAGGATCCTCATTCACAGAGACTTTATGATGCTAATGACTTTAGGCGCTTTGAGGTTAATGAAGAACATATTCGTAATGCCCGACACGCCTATTTTGCCAATATTAGTTATTTAGATGACAAACTGGGTGAAATATTACAGGTATTAGAAGAATGTGAATTTGATCAAAATACCCATGTGCTTTTATGCTCTGATCATGGCGATATGATTGGTGAGCGTGGCCTTTGGTATAAGATGTCATTCTTTGAATATTCAAGTCGCATACCTCTGGTGCTATATTCTCCCAACACCTTTTCTCCCCGTGAGGTTAATACCCCAGTCAGTAACTGTGATGTGCTTCCTAGTCTTATTGAGCTGGCGCAAGGAGATCTAAATCAATTGGTTTGTGATATTGATGGTAAAAGCTTTATTGAACTAGCTAAAGGCCATGAAGATGAGCAGCGCAGCGCTTATTCAGAGTATTGTGCCGAGGGTTCTATTGAGCCTATGGTGATGATCCGCAAGGGTGATTACAAGTTTAATTATTCGCTCTCGGATCCTGTGCAATTATTTAACTTAGTAGAGGATCCAAATGAATTAACTAATTTAGCCTCTGCTCCTGAGTACAAAAATTTAGTTGATAGTTTTACAGAGGAAATGCACCAACGTTGGGATTTGACTACTTTTAAGCAAGAAGTAATGCATAGTCAGCGATGTCGAACCTTAGTAGACAGAGCAAATCGTAAAGGCCACTTTACCCCGTGGGACTTTGAGCCACCAGTGAATGGTCGCAATCGCTTTATGCGTAATCATATGGATTTAAATATTGTCGAATCTAACAATCGATATCCAAAAGTCTAACTAACAAACAGATAGTTACGATGCCAACAACCCTTTTCGTTAGAGCTTTATTAAGTCAACAACAGGTGGAGCTAATTTTAGGAGAGGGAAGGTGCGGTTGAAGTGGCTCCCCGAGCTGGACTCGA